>JANNNT010000089.1:0-18374 GCA_031398685.1 Rhodocyclaceae bacterium
TCAGTAGCGGAAGCGGCTGACCAGCACAGTCAGCTCGTTGGCAATTTTCTCCATATCCATCGCAGTTTCAGCGTTCGACTGCATGGCTGCCGTAGTTTCATCAACCATCGCGGCAATTTCCTCGACTTTCTGCGCAATGCTGTTACTGGCGATGCTTTGTTCTTTGGTCGCCTCCGCCACGTCGCGAATGCTGGCCAGTGTCGACTGGGCCCCATCCTTGATCTGACGCAGCGATTCAGCCGCGCCTTCCGCGGCTTTCACGCCTGCGGCGACCTGCGGCAACGCGGCGTCCATCACGCCGACCACCTGCCCGGTATCCGACTGAATGCCAGCGATCATCTGCTCGATCTCTATCGTCGCCGTCGAGGTTCGTTCAGCCAGTTTGCGCACTTCATCGGCCACCACGGCAAAGCCGCGCCCCTGTTCGCCCGCCCGTGCGGCTTCAATGGCTGCATTCAGCGCCAGTAGGTTGGTTTGTCCGGCAATCGCCTTGATCACCGCGGCAATCGACGAAATCTGCTTGGCCCGCTCCTCCAGCTTGCGAATCCGCCCGGAAGCATCGCTGACGGTCAACGCGATTTCGTTGATCTCGTGACTGGCGACCTGTATCCGGCCAAAACCATCTTCGGACAAACTAACTGAGTTCAACGAGGTGGCCTGGGTGTCTTTTGCGCTGTCGGAAATGTGATTGATGCTGACCGTCATTTCTTCAATCGCTGCGGCCATCGATGATGTGGCATCGGACTGGTGCTGAGACGCAGTGGCCACCTCCCGCGACGCGGTGCTGATGTGTTCCGAGCCTTGCGTCAGCCGGGATGCGCATTGGCTGATTTCCGCCACCATCTTGCGGATGGCACCCACCATGTCACCCATCGAGGCCAGCATGCTGCCTTTGGCCGCCGCCGGCATGACACCGGTCAAATCACCTTCTGCCACGCGTGACATGAAGCCGATGGCCGCGGCCGGTTCGCCGCCCACCTGGCGCAGGACCCCCCGCGCAATGGTAAACCCCAGGACAGCGATCAGTGCGATCAGAACGCCGGCGACAGCAAGGTCGGAAAGCAGGCGCTTCTGGAACTCGTCGTTGATGTCATCGACGTAGGTCCCGGTGGCGATCACCCACGACCACGGCTCGAAAAGCTTGACGTACTGAAGCTTGTCGACCACCACATCCTTCTGACCGGGGCGCGGTGATAAAGTGTTCATGTAAGAGCCCCCCGGGTTCTGCTTGGCCGCAGCCAGGATATCCTTCCAGGTGTAGTTGCCCCGGGGATCCCTGATTTTTTCAAGCATGTTCTGCCCGATGCGTTCCTTGAGCGCATGATTGATGCCGACGCCCTCGGTGGTAAAGGCGAACACGTATTCGGTCTTGCCGTCCTTGCCACCGTAGCGGAACATCCGCATCGCTTCGGTCGCCGCTTTCTGCGCCTGCTCGCGGGTCAGCGTTCCAGCAGCTTCCTGCGCCTGAAAATCCGCCAGCGAGGAATAGGTGCCCTCAACCACCGAGCGGATGGTCGCCTTGCGGCCGTCGATCATATCCCGCCGCATCTCGAACGCTGAGAGAACGACCAAGCTGACCAGCCCCAGCAGCGCTGCAACAACCAGCAAGGCGATCTTTGTTTTCAGTTTCATTCGATCAATCATTTCCCACCTCCAATGTAGGCGCGCATTTTAACAGCCCAAGGCTATCCGACGTGCCATCCCGGCACGCACACACGCCGAGGGCCGTACGATATCGACGCTATGTTGCTCAACGGCAATCCGGCACAGATCCAGACCCACGCCGTCAATCTCGGTCACGTCAGACAGATCCAGTTGATCAACGCCCGGTTTGGTCAGACTGTGCATGATCAAGCCGCTGAGGGAGAGATTCGCCAGTTCGCCCGGTCCGGCGAACCCAAATTGCCCAATGCCAGCGCGCGGCAAGATATTAAAACGAATACGCTGATGTCGACGTTGCTCTCTCATGACGCCCCTGCTCAGTTCTTGGTTATTATCCGTTACGAACCTATTAAATGCATCTCAAAATCATGGCGCAACGATCAAAACCCTTACCGCATTATCGTCACGCCTTACGGCTGATGATTGCGCTATTTATTCTGGTGTCGCCCTTCGGCGCGCAGTGTGCCGAATTACCGCCTTCAGTCACCCAGGCGCTGAAGAACGCCGGGATTCCTCTGCGCAGCGTCGCCGTCGTCGTACAAGGCGTTGACGCCAGCCGGGCTCTCATTCAGCATAACGCCCAGCAGGCGATGAACCCGGCTTCGGCAATGAAGCTGGTGACCACCTACGCCGCGCTCGAACTGCTCGGCCCGGCATACGTCTGGAAAACCGAGGCGCTGGCTGACCCGTCGCCGGCAAACGGGCCGCTTAATGGTCAACTCAATGGAAACCTTTATCTGCGAGGTAGCGGCGACCCGAGGCTCGCACTGGAGCAGTTCTGGCTGCTGCTGCGCCAGTTGCGCACACACGGCGTGACCGATATTGCCGGCGACCTGGTGCTTGACCGCAGCGCTTTTGCCCTGCCAGCACACGACCCTGCCGAGTTCGACAACGAGCCGCTACGCCCCTACAACGCCGGCCCGGATGCCCTGCTGGTCAACCTTAAAAGTCTGCGCCTAACCCTGCACCCTGAGCCGGTGCAGAAAACCGTTGCAGTCATTCCCGAAACACCAAGCGAGGACTTACGCATTACCAACCACCTTAAGCCCACGGACGACAGTTGCGGCGACTGGCGCGAGAAATTCAGGGTCTCGGTCAATAATGGAGTGATCGAGCTGCAGGGGAATTTCCCGGTGGACTGCGGCGACAAGGCACTGCATCTTTCTCCGTGGTCGGCCGACGTGCAGGTCGAGCAGTTATTTCGCGCGCTCTGGCGCGAACTCGGCGGCACCCTGCGCGGCAAGGTGCGCGAGGGACTGACACCGGCCAGCGCTCGCTCCCTGGCCGTTCAGGAATCACCCGCGCTCGGCGAAATCGTGCGCGAAATCAACAAGTACAGCAACAACGTGATGGCCCGCCAGCTGTTTCTGACGCTGGCCGCCGACCGCCCGGCCACGCCGGATGGCGCGCGCCAGCGCATCAAGGCCTGGTTGGCGGACAAGGGATTGAAGCTGTCCGAACTGGTGCTCGACAACGGATCAGGGCTTTCGCGCAGCGAGCGCATTTCGGCCGATGGACTGAGCCAGTTGCTGCTCGCCGCGTGGAAGAGTCCGGTGATGCCGGAGCTGATGTCATCACTGCCGCTCGCCGGCATCGACGGCACCTTGAAAAAACGTCTCGGCAATGGTGCCGCCGCCGGCCGCGCCCACCTGAAAACGGGCTATCTGGATGGCGTGCGGGCAATCGCCGGCTACGCGCTGGACAGCAACGACAAGCGCTGGGTCGTTGTTTTTCTGATCAACGACCCGAAGTCTCGACTCGGCAAGCCGGCGATGGACGAAATGCTGCGTTGGGTGAGTGAGCACTGATCCGGCGTGGCGTCGGCCTTGTGCGGCAACGCCTGGATTCCGACTTACGCCGAAAGATAGCCGCGCACGAAGTCCTCGGCCTGTTCGGCCGGCATGGGTCTGGCGAAGAAATAGCCCTGGACTTCATGGCAGCCCTTGCTGCGCAGGAAGGCCAGTTGCTCGGCCGTCTCGACGCCCTCGGCAATCGTTTGCAAGCCAAGGCTCTTGGACAAGCCGATGATGGCTTCGACAATGGCCGCGTCTTCCGGGTCGGTGGAAATATCGCGCACAAAGGACTGGTCGATTTTGAGCTTGTATACCTTGAACCGCTTGAGGTAGCTCAATGACGAATAACCGGTCCCGAAATCGTCAATCGACATGCGAATTCCGCGCGCGTGCAGATCGTTCATGACGGCGATGGCGGACAGTGGATTATCCATCGCCACGCCCTCGGTCAATTCAAGTTCGAGGCAGTGTGGCGGCAACTCGAACTCGTCGAGAATCTGCGTTACCAGCTCGGGCAGGTTGGCCTGCCGGAACTGAACGGCTGAAAGATTGACCGCCATCACCATCGGCGCCAAACCGGCGTCGATCCACGCTTTCATCTGGCGCACAGCCGAGCGCAGCACCCATTCGCCGATGGGCAGAATCAGGCCGCTCTCTTCGGCAACCGGGATAAAGTCTCCTGGCGGAATCGTCCCCATCTCAGGATGCTGCCAGCGCAGCAGCGCTTCGACGCCGATGATGCGGCCGTTTTCCAGCGCCATCTGGGGCTGAAAGTGAAGTTGCAACTGATCGAGTTCGAGAACGCGGCGCAAGGCATTTTCCAGTTGCAGGGTCCGATCCGAACGCTCCTGCATTTCCCGCGTGAAAAAGCGGAAAGTATTGCGCCCGCTCTGCTTGGCCCGATACATGGCGGTATCGGCACACATCGACAGTGTTTCGTAGGTATCGCCATCCGCCGGGTACATGGCGATACCCAGTGACGGCGTGATGCTCAGTTCGTGCTGCTCGATGTAGTACGGCAGGGAGATGGATTTCAGCACTTTTTCTGCCACATGGGCGGCGCCATCCGCTACCGCACCCGGCAACACCAGAATGAATTCGTCCCCGCCCAGACGCGAAACCGTATCCTCGTCACGCAAGGCCGTCTTCAGCCGTTGGGCCACCTGAATCAACAGTTCGTCGCCGATGCGATGTCCGAGTGAATCGTTAATGTTCTTGAAACGGTCGATATCGAGGAAAACCAGCGCCAGCGGCTCGCTAGTACGCTCCACCCGGCTGATGGCCTGCCCGACACGGTCGGCCAGCAGACTGCGGTTCGGCAGGCCGGTAAGCGAGTCGTAATGTGCCAGTCGCTGAATATGCGCCTGACTTTCCTTGTGCTCGGAGATGTCGCTGAAAATCCCGACGTAGTGGCTCACTTTGCCATCAACGTCGAGCACCTGGCTGATCGAGACCAGTTCCGGGTAGATGTCTCCATTCTTGCGCCGATTCCACATTTCGCCCTGCCAGTAACCATCCGTGCGCACCGTTTCCCAAACGGCGAGGAAGAAATGTTCGTCATGATGCCCGGAAGACATCATGCGCGGATTCTTGCCCAAGGCTTCGGCAGCGCTGTAACCGGTGATGATCGAGAAGGCCCGATTGACCATCAGGATGTTGTGGTCGGCATCGGTGATGAAAATGCCCTCCGCACTCTGCTCGAATACCGTGGCGGCCAGCTTGAGCTGCTCTGCCGACTGCAGGCGCTCGGTGAGATCGGTCATGATGCAGTGCGTACGCAGGAAGTTTCCTTCCTTGTCGTGGGCGATTTGCCCATTGACCATCAACAGGCGCTGCGACCCGTCTTTATGCACAAAATGGAACAGCGGTCCGTCGACCCGCCCGTTATGCTGGAACTTCGGAAGCTCGTTTTGCAGCGTCTTGATCGAGGCATCGGTCAGGAAATCGCCGATGAACTTCCCGATGACTTCATCCCGGGTGCGTCCGAGCAACGTCAGCCAGGCCTCGTTCACCTCCAGAATGTTTCCTTCGATATCCAGCGACTGGTACGCCAGCGGTGCCTTTTCGTACAGATCGCGGAATCGGCTTTCGCTCTCGCGCAACGCCATTTCCATGTGCCTGCGCTCCGCCTCCCTGGCGAAAGAGGTCAGCGCAAAGCTGATGTCCATCGCCATTTCAATCAGCAAGTTGCGCACTGCTTCGTCAAAAGCGTTGGTTTCGCAGGCGCAGAAGGTCAGTGCGCCGACGGCGACGTCATCGCAGGTCAGCGGCAAGGCGGCTGCGGCCCTCCACCCGGCGCGCCCGCCCCGCTCATGCCACGGCGCCGTCATCGGATCGTTCAGGAAGTCCTGAACCCAGACGGGCTTGAGTTCACGCATCGAAGTACCGGTCACCCCGCGCCCGAAAGGGCTTTCGGGATCGGCAGAGACGTACAAGTCACGCAAGTAGTCCGCTTCATCACCGAAACTTGCCACCGGCTGAACACGAAGGGTGCCGGTGTCGACCAGGCCAACCCAAGCCATCTTCATGCCCCCAAATTCAACGGCAAAACGGCAGACTTGCGGGAACAATTCCTCCTGGCTGCTGCAGCGAACAATGGCCTGGTTGCACTCGCTCAAGGCGGCATAGATCCGTGTCAGTCGCCGGATCTTCGCTTCCGCCAGCTTGCGCTCGGTGATGTCCTGCACCGTGGCAAAGAGGTACGCCGGCGTACCGTCGGCCTGGCGAACGCACTTGACATCGATCGACGCAAACACCGTCGAGCCATCCTTGCGGATGAAACGCTGGTCCAGCGCGTATCCCTCGGACTCCCCGCGTATCACCCGATCATACTCGGCGACATTGGCAGCAAGGTCTTCAGGGTGGGTCATCTCCTGCCAACCCAAGCTGACCATTTCCTCACGGGAATAACCGAGGATCTGACACAGCTGATCGTTGCATTTGGACCAGTCATTCAATGTCGGCGAACTCATCGCAATGCCGATGAAAGGCAGATCGTAAAACTGCCGGAGCAGTCGGTCCGACTGCGCCCGCATTTCGAGTTGCAGGGTGCGCCCACGCTGACGCCAGAGTATCAGCGTCACCGCGCTGACCGAGGCGATGGCAAGCAAGGCCACCAGGCTGACCCAGAAGGCCAGACTGCGCAGCGGTGCCAGCACTTCTTCGCGGTCAAGCTTGGCCTCAATGACCCAGTCCGTTCCGGCCACCGGCCGGTAGGCCGCCAGAACCGGCACGCCGCGGTAATCGACCCCCGCAGTTCGACCTGGCTTGGCCCCCTTGACGGCGACGACGGCGGACAAATCTGTTCGGGTCATGGGTAGACGCAGGGACAGGCCCGGCCCCTGACGATGGCGCAGTTCGTTGATGAACAGCGCCGAGTCGCCGTCACGACGAACCAGCAAGGTCTCCCCGCTGGCGCTGGCGGTCGGCCAACGCTGGATATAGGGGAACAGGACGCGTTCGACCGAGAGGCGCAGGATTACGGCACCCACGGGTTGGCTCCAACCGTTCTCGAACAGGCGCAGCGGAACAACAAAGTCGATATGCAGATGGCCGCCCGCACCCGCCGCTATTTCACTCACCATGGTCAGGTCGCTCGCCAGTGCCATGGGCAGCCGCTCGATGGCCTTCGCCGATATCTGCTGAAACCGGTCGATTCCGATCAGCGGTTCTCCCAGAGGATCAACGAGCAGGGCTTCGTCGTATTTCAGGGCGACGATGAGTGCGAGCAGGCGTGCGTGAAGCTCGTTGCGCAGCCCGTCCCCGCCCGCCTGCTGCAAGGCAGCCACCTGCTTGATAAAACCGGGGGAGGACATGATGACCTGACCATCGTTGTAGCGCTCGTCGAACCAGTTTTCAATCTGGCTGGCCTTGAGATCCACAATGGTTTCAAGATTGGCAAAGGCTTCACGTTCGATTTGCGGGCCGTGAACTTTGAGAACAACATAACCGGTAAGCGGCACCAGCGCCGCCAGAACAACAAACGCCAGCACTCGCCAGCGTAGCTTTCCCGGCCGCAGACTCTCCGGGCTGATCGGTACCGGCAGCTGATCTCGCCACTGCCGGAGGAGCAAATACAACAGGCTGCTGGTCACCAGGACAAACAACAGCCCCTTGCCCATCTCAAGCCGGCCCTGCCATATCGGGTCGTCAACACTGATGGTCAGCAGCGCGCCCGACGCGACAATCCACAGAACTGCGAACGCCGCATAGAGGATGGCGACGCGTGAAGGCGAGAATCGCCGTGGCCCGGGAGGAAGATCAAGGGACGGTTTCATTGGGATTTTTCAAGCTCAATAACTTCCGTTCATCATACGCTGAAGCCGATTTGTCGCTGCGGAATGTTTCCGCTAGCGTGCGGGAAAACTCATAGACCGAGCCCCGCCCACATCTCATCCACGCGCTGTTTGACCGCTGCGTCCATGACAATCGGCGTCCCCCACTCACGGCTGGTTTCACCCGGCCATTTGTTGGTGGCGTCAATGCCCATCTTGCTGCCGAGGCCGGCCACCGGCGAGGCAAAATCGAGGTAGTCGATGGGCGTATTCTCGGCGATCAGCGTGTCGCGCGCGGCGTCAACGCGCGTCGTCATCGCCCAGATCACTTCCTTCCACTCGCGGATATTCACGTCGTCGTCCACGACGATAATGAACTTGGTGTACATGAACTGGCGCAGGAAACTCCAGATGCCGAACATCACCCGCTTGGCATGCCCGGGATACTGCTTGCGGATGCTGACCGTCGCCAGCCGGTAGGAACAGCCTTCGGGAGGCAGATAGAAGTCGGTGATCTCGGGAAACTGTTTCTGCAGCAAGGGCACGAAGACCTCGTTCAAGGCCACGCCGAGCATCGCCGGCTCGTCCGGCGGCTTGCCGGTGTAGGTGCTGTGGTAGATCGGATCGCGGCGCATGGTGATGCGCTCGATGGTGAATACCGGAAAACTCGCCTGCTCATTGTAGTAGCCGGTGTGGTCGCCATACGGGCCTTCCAGTGCGCTTTCGTCTGGATCAATGAAGCCTTCGAGCACGATCTCGGCGGAGGCCGGCACTTGCAGATCCGAGCCGAGGCACTTGACCAGCTCGGTCTTCGCACCGCGCAACAGGCCGGCAAACTGGTACTCGGAAATGTTGTCAGGCACCGGAGTCACCGCCGCGAGAATGGTCGCCGGATCGGCACCCAGCGTCACCGCGACCGGGAAAGGCTGACCCGGATTTTTCAGGCAGTGGTCGCGGAAGTCGAGCGCCCCGCCCCGATGCGCCAGCCAGCGCATGATCACCTTGTTGCGGCCGATCACCTGTTGGCGGTAAATGCCGAGATTCTGCCGCGCCTTGTTCGGTCCACGCGTCACCGTCAGCCCCCAGGTAATCAGCGGGGCCACGTCGCCCGGCCAGCAGTGCTGGATCGGCAGCCGCGACAGGTCGACATCATTGCCCTCCCACACCACCGCCTGACACGGCGCCGAGGAAACAATCTTCGGCGCCATGTTGAGCACCTGCTTGAGTACCGGCAGCTTGTCCCAGGCGTCTTTCAAGCCTTTTGGCGGTTCCGGCTCCTTGAGGTAGGCGAGCAGCTTGCCGACTTCACGCAAGGCCGAAACCGACTCCTGCCCCATGCCCAGCGCAACGCGGCGCGGCGTGCCGAAGAGGTTGGCCAGCACCGGAAACGAGTGGCCCTTCGGTTTCTCAAACAGGATGGCCGGACCGCCAGCACGCAGCACGCGGTCGCATATTTCGGTCATTTCGAAACGCGTATCGATTTCGACACTGACGCGCTTGAGTTCGCCAATGCTTTCCAGTTGCGCGATGAAGTCGCGCAGATCGTGATATTTCATTATTTAGCCCAGCCCTGATTGCCGCAGGAAATCGAGAACGATGCCGGCAAAGATGCTGGCACCGATCCAGTTGTTGTGCAGAAAAGCCTTGAAGCAAGGCGCCGGCTCGCGCTGCCGGATCAGTGTGAAGTGATACACGGCAATCCCCGCGGCAACGGCCAGACCGGCGTAAAACGTCCAGCCCATGTGCAACAGGAAGCCCACCCGGGCGATCAAACCCAGCGTTGCGGCATAACAGAGCATCACGCCGGCAACGTCGAAGCGACCGAAAGTGATGGCCGAGGTTTTGATCCCGATCTTCAGATCGTCAGCGCGGTCGACCATCGCATATTCGGTATCGTAGGCCATCGCCCAGAAGACGTTGGCCAGCAGCAGCAGCCAGGCCACCATCGGAATGGTATCGAGATGCGCGACGTAAGCCATCGGAATGCCAAAGCCGAAAGCCACACCGAGGTAAGCCTGCGGGACAGCAAAGAAGCGCTTGGTAAAGGGATAGCTCGCTGCAAGAAACAGCGCCACCACCGACAGACCGACGATGTTCCAGCTACGGAACGGCAGGATCAGGCAGAACGAGAAAATCGCCAGCACACTGAACAGAATCAGCGCCTCTTTGGGCGAGACCTTGCCCGCGGCGATAGGACGCTCTTTGGTGCGGGCCACATGCGGATCGAAGTCGCGGTCGGCCAGATCGTTGATCACGCACCCCGCCGAACGCATGAGCACGGTGCCGAGCACGAAGATCCAGACCACCATCCAGTCCGGGCGGCCAAGCGATGAAAACCACAGCGCCCAGAGCGTTGGCCAGAGAAGAAGCAGGATGCCGATCGGCTTGTCGAGGCGCATCAATCGCTCGTACCGATTGATGCGTTCGCTCAGTTTTGGGTAGTCAAGTTGCATGGCCGCTATTTTAGCCGCTTACCAATGCTCGCCGCGCAGTTCGGCAACACGTTTCTGCAAGGATTCCGGAGTCACCATTTCAGGAGCAACCGGCTCGTCTGCGACTAGGCTGATTTTCGAGAAGGGCCTGAGCAGCGATGGCTTGCTCATCGCCGGACCGTAGCGCCGGCTGAAGAAACTCCCCCACAAGCCGCGCAAGGCCATCGGGATCACCGGCACCGGCGTTTCGGCCACGATGCGCCCAACACCGTAACGAAAGTGGTTGAGTTCGCCGCTATGTGTGATCGCACCTTCGGGAAAAAGTCCGATCAGTTCGCCCGCTGCCAGCGCTCGTGCAACCTCCGCGAAGGCGGCTTCCTTCATTGCGGCGTCTTCCTTGGCCGGCGCAATCGGAATGGTGCGCGAGTGGCGGAAGACGAAGCCGATCAACGGGGCCCGATGAATACGATGGTCCATGACGAAGCGGATCGGCCGCCGAACGGCGGCCATGATCACCAGCGGGTCGATAAAGCTGACATGGTTGCAGACCAGTACCGCCGGTCCTTCGTCGGGAATGTTCTCAAGCCCCGTCTTCTCCAGCCGATAGACGGAGTGGATCACCAGCCCGGCCAGAAAACGCAGAAAATGCGCCGACACCCACGCGTAGACAAGGATCGCCACACCGGCATTGCACAGTGCTGCAATCCCGAACAGTGCGGGAATTGTCACCCCGTTGCCGAGCAGCCCGGCGGCAGCGAGTGCGCCAACGACCATGAACAGCGCGTTGAGGATGTTGTTGGCGGCGATGATGCGCGCGCGATGCTGCAGCTCGCTGCGCAACTGCAGCAGCACATAAAGCGGAACGATGAACAAGCCGCCAAACACTCCGAGCGCGAAGAAATCGAACAGGACCCGCCAGGTCGTGTGCACCCCGAGCAGACTCGTGAAGGCTAGGGGCGCACCCGCCGGCAACAGGGTAGGCGAAGCAAAAAACAGATCGAGACCGAAGAGCGTCAGGCCAATCGACCCAAAGGGTACCAGACCAATTTCGACATGCTTGCCCGAGAGTTTTTCGCACAGCATCGAGCCCAGGCCGATACCCACGGTAAATACGGCGAGCAGCAGTGTAACGGAGGTCTCATCGCCGCCCAGTACGTTCTTGGCATAGACCGGAATCTGAGAGAGGAAGAGCGCCCCGTAAAGCCAGAACCACGAGATGCCGAGGATAGCCAGAAAGACCGTGCGGTTCTTGCGCGCAAAACCGATATTGCGCCAGGTTTCGGAAAACGGATTGATGTTTATCCTGAGGCCGGGTTCCGGTGCTGGCGCAGCTGGAATGCCACAACTGGCGAAAAAGCCGGCTGCCGCCACCATCAGCCCGGCAAAAGCAACCCAACTCGGGTGCCCTCCCATGCCGGCAAGCAATCCGCCCGCCAATGTACCAACCAGAATGGCCACGAAGGTGCCGGCTTCGACCAGCGCATTGCCGCCCACCAGCTCTTCCTCGTGCAAATGCTGCGGCAGGATCGCGTACTTTACCGGCCCGAATAGCGTGGAGTGCAGCCCCAGCAGAAACAGGGCAGCGAACAGTATCGGAAGACTAGGCATGAAAAAACCGAGTGCTGCCACACCCATGATCAGCATTTCCAGCACTTTTACTAGCCGCGCCAGTTTTGCCTTGTCAAACTTGTCGGCCAGTTGCCCGGCGGTCGCCGAGAAAAGGAAGAAGGGAAGAATGAAAATCCCGGCCGCCAGATTGGTCAGCAGCTCGGGGGCAATCGTCGTCCAGCTCGCTGCCTGAAACGTGAGCAACACGACCAGCGCGTTCTTGAACAGGTTGTCGTTAAACGCCCCGAGAAACTGTGTGACAAAAAAAGGCGCGAAGCGACGCGTCCTGAGCAGAGAGAATTGGGAATGTGACGTCGATTCAGAAGTCATTGCTCGGTCGCAGCCGCCACCAGATCATCAAGCGCCCCTCTCCGAAAAATCGACAGGAAAGCTTCGCCGACAACCGGGTCAAAATGCGTTCCCAAACCCTTGGCGATTTCATCTGCCGCCGCGCTGGCCTGCCACGCTTCCTTGTAGGGACGAACACTGATCAGGGCATCAAAAACGTCGACCACGGCGACGAGGCGCGCGGCATAGGGAATAAACTCGCCCCCCAGACCTTCCGGGTAACCTTTCCCGTCCCAGCGTTCGTGATGAAGCCGGGCGATGACGCTGGCCAAGTCCAGTGACCCGCTACGCCTGAGGATAGAGTCACCGATAGTGGAGTGGCGTTTGATGATCTCGAATTCCTCCGCCGTAAGCTTCTCGGGTTTTTGCAGGATGCTGTCCGGTATGCCCACTTTTCCGATATCGTGCAAACGACTTGAATTGCCGATGGCTTCCGCTTCTTTTGCGGTCGCCCCCAGTTCGAGCGCCAGACGGCGGGTGTATTCCTGAATACGGTAAATATGACTTCCCGTCGTACTATCCTTGAACTCGGCCACCTGGCCAAGCACGTCGACAACCTTTTCGTAGGACTCCTCCAGAGTGTGGTGCAGCCGCAAATTGGCGAGACCCGCCGCACACTGATTGGTCATGACCTGAATCAGTTCACGTTCGGCCTCGGTCAGTTCCTCACTGGTCTCGATATAAAGAAAGCCGAGAACCTCTCCCTTTATTTCCAGCGGAGCCACTAGCGCTCCTTTGCGAAGTTTCACCAGAGGCTGATTGCCCAGCGCGATTTCTAAACACAACTCCATGATTTCGCGGCGGCGTTCTCCGTCTTCGCGTTCAAGATCGCCGGCGCCCGCCCGTATGTGAACGTCCTTGCCGTCAAGGGTGATGGCCAGAGCGTCGATGGTCGAAATCATTCCGGAATGCCCAAGCTTGAAGATGCCGATCAATTGCCGGAGCACGCCACGGAAATAATCTTCGAGTTTGTCGCTGTGCAGGTTGTAGAGCTCGGGCGTACCCGTCAGGATATGCCGCAAACCCTGCAGATTGCGCTCAAGGGCCACCAGGTTGCGATAACTTTTAAGCGCCAGCCGGACGGCGGTGTACAACTTTTGTGAAGTCAGTTCGGACTTGCCCTTGTAGTCATCGATATCAAAATAATCGATCACATAGCGTTCGGGAGCGATGCCGGACTGTCCAGTGCGGATGATGATACGCATCTGCAAGAATCCGAAATCATTGCGGATCTCTTCGACCAGCTTGAGTCCGGCATCATCGGTCTCCATGACCACATCGATCAGGGCCACCGCAATGTCGTCGGATTTCTGGAGAATTTCACGCGCTTCAAGGGCAGATGCGGCACTGATGAATTCAAGCCGGCGACCGGCAAAGCTGAAATCACGAAGACAGAGCCGGGTCATCTGATGAACATCGGGCTCATCATCGACAATGAGCACCTTCCAGCGCGAAGGACTAACCTCCATCTCTTCGTCGTCTTCCAGCGAGCTGTCCTCAGCGATCATAATCATCAAAACCACCCCATCGATGGACGCCGCAAACCGTGGAAAGCAGGCCTGGAAGCGCGTTCATTTCGCTGGATTTCCATGTAGCATCAGCGGACCAGCTCGTGTTTTTGCAACCAAGCCATACACGATGAATACTCCGGATTATTAAACCACTTTTTACCCGCGTCGTAAAACGTGGCAGATTCAGGCCTTCAGCAGCTCTTCCCGGCTTCCCAGCCAGCGTTTCAGATGCTGTTTCGCCAGATCCGGCGCATTGCGCAGCAGGTGTTCCGCCATCTCTCTCGCCAGTTCAACCAGACCGGTGTCGATTTCGAGATCAGCATAACGCAGCAGTGGAACGCCCGACTGACGGCTGCCGACAAACTCGCCGGGGCCGCGCAAGTGCAAATCCTGGCGAGCAATTTCGAAGCCGTCCGTATTTTCGTAAATAATCTTGAGCCGCGCCCGCGCCGTCTGCGACAACGGCTTCTGATAGAGCAGAACACATACCGAATCATGCGCGCCGCGCCCGACACGGCCACGCAACTGGTGCAGCTGCGAGAGGCCGAAGCGTTCGGCGTGTTCGATGACCATCAGGCTGGCATTGGGCACGTCGACACCGACTTCGATGACCGTCGTGGCCACCAGCACATCGATTTCACCGGCAGCGAAAGCGGCCATCGTGACCGCTTTTTCGTCGGTCTTGAGGCGGCCATGCACCAGGCCGATGCGCAGATCGTCGAACTCTTCAGCGAGCGCGGCATGCGTATCCAGCGCAGTTTGCAGTTGCAGCTTTTCCGACTCTTCGATCAGCGGGCAGACCCAGTAGGCCTGTCGTCCGGACGCGACCGCGCCGCGCACGCGGGCAATCACCTCATCACGACGAGTATCGGAGATGAGTTTGGTTTTGATCGGCCGGCGCCCCGGCGGCAGCTCGTCGATCACCGAGACGTCGAGGTCGGCGTAATAGCTCATGGCTAGGGTGCGTGGGATGGGTGTGGCCGACATCATCAGTTGATGCGGCGGGGTTGAATTCTTTTCGCCCTTCCTGCGTAATTCCAGACGCTGCGCAACGCCGAAGCGATGCTGCTCATCGATGATGGCCAGACCGAGCCGGGCGAAATCCACACTTTCCTGGATCAGCGCGTGGGTACCGACGATCAGTTGCGCGGTCGTCGCCACCTTCAACTGCATGGATTGCCTGGCGGCCTTCTTCAGACTGCCGGTCAGCCA
Organism: Rhodocyclaceae bacterium; assembly: GCA_031398685.1. Taxonomy (GTDB): domain Bacteria; phylum Pseudomonadota; class Gammaproteobacteria; order Burkholderiales; family Rhodocyclaceae; genus Propionivibrio. The sequence continues at coordinate 14,841 of JANNNT010000089.1, forward strand.
GGCGACTGCGATCCCGAGCGGTTCGAGCCAGGCGCGCAGTTTGAGGTAATGCTGCTCGGCAAGAATTTCGGTCGGCGCCATGAAGGCGGCCTGATAGCCCGCTTCGATAGCCTGACACGCCGCCAGCGCAGCAACGACGGTTTTGCCGCTGCCAACGTCGCCTTGCAGCAGGCGCTGCATCGGATAGGGCTGCGCAAGATCACTGGCAATCTCGGCACACACCCGCTGTTGCGCGCCCGTCAGGCCGAAAGGGAGGGCGGCGAGCAATTGTTGCGTGAGTTGTCCGGCCGAGTTGAGCAGCGGAGCGCCTTTCTGCCGACGAGCCAGGTAGGCGCGACGCAGCGAAAGCTGCTGTGCCAGAACTTCGTCAAATTTGATGCGCTGCCAGGCCGGATGTGTACGCAGTTGCAACTCGGCTTCAGGAACACCGGGCGGCGGGGCATGCAGCAGATGTACGGCAGCGGCAAAGTCCGGCAGCGCATGCTGGCGACACCAGCGCGGATCGAGCAGTTCGCCCAGATCAGCCCCAGCGAGCGCCGGCTGGATAAGCTTGCGCAGCATGTTCTGCGAGACGCCGGCGGTGGTTGGGTAAACGGGGGTCAGCGACTGCGGCAGCGCCTCATTTTCGGCAACGACGCGATAGCGCGGATGAACCATTTCGGCACCGAGAAAGCCGTCGCGAATCTCGCCGAAGAGGCGCAGCCTGTGCCCTTCATCGCGCGCCCTTTCAAGCTGCCCGGTCTGACTGCCGTAGAAGTTGAGGAAGCGCAGCGTCAATTCGCCACTCACATCGGCGACGCGTGCAACAAGCTGGCGGCGCGGACGATACTGCACGGTGACATCGAGCACTGCAGCCTCGACCTGTACCGGAACACCGGGCAGGGCTTCGTCGATCAGCGTTACACAGGTTTCGTCCTCGTAACGCAGCGGCAAGTGCAGAACGAGATCATCGACCCGGATCAGGCCAAGCTTGTTCAGCCTGGCCCTGAGTGCAGGCGGCGCCTTGATCTCGTCGGCAGCAGACATTAACCAGCGTGCACTATTTTGACAGTTCCATGATTCCGTCGATTTCGACCAGCGCACCACGTGGCAACGAGGCAACACCGATTACTGCACGCGCCGGATAGGGCTCGGGAAAATACTGGGCCATTACCTCATTGAACTTAATAAAATTGCCCAGATCGGTAAGGAAAACATTGACTTTGACCACGTCTTCCAGCGAACCGCCAGCGGCTTCTGCAACGGCCGTCATGTTCTCAAAAACACAGGAGATCTGTGCATCGATTCCCTCGACCATCTTCATGGTCGCCGGATCAAGGCCAATCTGGCCAGAAAGATAGACGGTGTGACCTACCCTCACCGCTTGCGAATAGGTACCAATGGCAGCTGGAGCGTTGGGGGTAGAAATGATCGTTTTGCTCATTTTGCTGTCCTCCTGTTAACAATGAAAAAATCTGATCAGGAGATATTAAATGATGACAGCACTTATAGCCAATCTGGAAAAATTGCTCGGCGGCCCGCGCGATGGCGCGCTGCTCCGTTATTCACTCGGCAACGAGTGGCTGAAGGCCGGCCATCCGGAAAAAGCCGCTGCCTGCTTCCGCGAAGCCGTCGAGCGCGATGCAAAATACTCTGCCGCCTGGAAGCTACTGGGCAAGGCGCTGGCGGAAAGCGGGCAAATTCAAGCGGCGCTGGAGGCCTACGAACAAGGCCTCCGGGTTGCCGGAGAAAAAGGCGACATTCAGGCCGCCAAGGAAATGAGCGTGTTTGCCAAACGGCTACGCAAACAACTCCACGATGACATTTCGCGGACTAACGTCTAGACGCCTTCGGTGCCAGCATCACCGCTTCAATCCCCAGTGCCTTCATCTTCGCACGTGCGGCCTCGGCCTCGGCCTTGCTCTTGAACGGGCCCGCCTGCACCCGCGCTTCAATCGTCGACGGAATACCTTCCAGCAGCAGCCGGGCATGCAGTTCTTCTGCGCGGCGCGGATCAGCAAACACTCCGGCCTGCAAGGCATAGCCTGAAAACAGTCGTGTCGGAGTAAACACCGGAGCCGCTGCTTTCGACTCGGCGGGTTTGCCCGGAGCAAGCTGTGCCGCCGGACCGGAGGCTGCCGGCGGACGCCTTGCCGGTTGCGAAGCATGCGGCAAGACGGGTTGCGCGGCGACTTCCGGACGCGGCGGCGGCTCAACGGCCGGAGCCGATTTGTCTACCGGTGGCGAGGTGGATTCCGGCACGGACACGTTGTTATCGTCCGGCTGGGCTTCAGGCACGGGTTCGGCCGGTGTAACTGGCTGGGTAGCCATTTTCTTCGCCACCGGGACGGGCTCGGTAAATTGCGGTGCGCTGGGCTCTGAAACACTTTGCTCACCCAGGTAGTCAAACAGAGCCAACCCTCCGAGCAGGGCAACAATCAACAGGCCGGCAAACGCCATCCGCCAGGCCAGCTTGCGCTTGATGTCGGACGCGTCAGTGGGTGTGTCCCTGTTATCGGTCTGGCTCGTCGCCATGCTTTCCCTGCCCCTGTTGTTTCTTTTAGTTGTTAGTGCGCGAACTATTACATGTCCCGGTTTCGCACCAGGGCCACCACCAGCTCGGCCTCGGCACGCGCGATACCACAGTTCAGCGAAATGGTCGCCGCATCGTTCCCCTGCATCGCCATTTGCATGGCGTCGCTGTAGAGCGGCGACACGTTCTGCGTGACTTTCGACTGCGCAAGCTCACGCTGCTGCTGTTCCCGCAGGACAAGCACTTCGGCCCGCAAACCCCCGACCTCTTTACGAAGCTGCGCGATTTCGCGCTCAAGCGCTTCGATCAACTGTTGACCCGGGATTTCAGGCGGTGGCTCGTTCCAGGGGAACGCAATTTCTGACGGCTCGGTCTGCAACGCGGGAGAGTCAGATGCGGCAGACGACCCCGGATCCTGCACTGCCGCATAGGCGGCGACAGCCGACTGGGCGGCCAGAGAGTCGGACGGCGGCTTAACGGCCGCTTTCTCGCGCTTCAGACGCCGGATGCGCCAGAAAGCGACGACAACGTAGAGCACCAGCAACGCGACAATCGCGATCAGCGCCTCACGCCAGCTCAAATTTGCCAGTACTTCATAATCCATCGCTAGCCTGCGTCAAAGTGTCTGGTCGGTATTATGCCAGACACTTTGGCAGGCTTTACATTTGCCGCGAAATGAAATGGCGCAGGCGTTGCGACAACCTTGCAGGAGCCCGGTTCTACGGGGTGATTGCAGCCTTGCAACACGAACCGCCCTATCGCGCAGCGATAGCTGCGCTCCTGCAGTAACAGGCTTGCAGCCAAGCTTCACGCCTCGCCAACTTTAGAACAGTGCCTCAAACAAACCGGCCGCGCCCATACCCGTTCCTATGCACATGGTCACCATGCCGTAGCGCTGCCGGGTGCGCTGCAAACCATGCACCAGGGTGGTCGTGCGAATCGCGCCGGTGGCGCCGAGCGGGTGACCAAGGGCGATCGCACCGCCGAGCGGATTGACCTTGGCCGGATCAAGCTCCAGCGTG
>JANNNT010000092.1:0-6283 GCA_031398685.1 Rhodocyclaceae bacterium
CCCCCATGAGCATGATCAGGCCGATCATGGCCGGCATGGAGAGCGCCGTGCGCGTGATGAACAAGGCGAGGATCGCGCCCGGGACGGACAGCACCAGCGCGGCGAGAATCGTTACCGGCTGCACGAAGTCCTTGAACAGCAGCACCAGCACGATGTAGATGCACAGAATGCCGGTGAGCATGGCGATGCTGAACCCTTCGAACAACTCACCCATCGCTTCGGTATCGCCCACCGCCTTGATGCTGACGCCGGGGGGAAGTTGTTTCAGGCTCGGCAAGGATTTCGCGAGCTCCTCGATTTCACCGAGCGGTTGCCCGTTGAGTTCGACCTCGAAGTTGATGTTGCGGACGCGATCATAACGATCGATCTGCGCCGGGCCGCTGCCCACTTCAACCGACGCCACGTTGCCCAGCAACACCGGGCCATGGGCGCCGGGCACCGAGAGTCGGGAGAGCAGATCCACGTCCTTGCGCGCTTCGTCGCGCAATTTGACGACCACCGGAATCTGGCGTTGCGACAGATTGAGCTTGGCCAGCCCCTGATCGTAATCGCCGGCGGTGGCGATGCGCAGGGTGTCGGCAATCGACGCCGACGATACGCCCAGATCCGCCGCTTTGGCGAAGTCGGTGCGTACGATCACCTCGGGCCGGACCAGACTGGAACTGGACGTGACCGCACCGATTCCCGGCAGCGATCGCAACTCGCGTTCCACCTGCTGGGCGTGTTCGCCCAGCGCCCTCCCGTCATCACCGGTCAGCGCCAGCTGGTATTTCTCGCTGGAATCGCCCATGCCAATCTTGATCCGCGCGCCCGGTACGTCTTCAAGGCGTTGGCGGAGATCGGCTTCCACCGACTGCTTGCTGATTCCCGGACGTTCGTCACGGGCGGTGAGGTTGATGGTCAGCGTGGCCTTGGTGACCGTCGAGGCGCCGCTCGAATCGAAGGCATTGTCGCCGGAGGTGCCACCGCCGATGGTGGTGTAGATGTCCTTGACCTGCGCATGCGTTTTGATCAGTGCCTCAGCCTGCCGCGTGACGGCATAGGTTTCGGCAAACGCGCTGCCCGGCGGCAAGGTCAGCGTCACCTGCGTTTGCGAGCGATCATCCGGCGGCATGAAGCCCGACGGCAGAAGAGGCGCCAGTCCGACCAGCACGCCGACAAAAAAGACGACCGTGGCGATGGTGGTTGCCAGCCGGTGGCTCAGGCACCAGGCGGCCATCCGCATGTAGCTCTTCTCCCAGCGCGCCTGCGCGTGCCCCCTGGTCTTGGGGAGGAGCAGGTAGGCGGCCATCATCGGGGTCAGCATGCGCGCCACCACCAGCGAGAAGAAGACGGAGATTGCCGCCGTCCAGCCGAACTGCACGAAGAATTTGCCGACGATGCCGGTCATGAACGCGGTCGGCAAAAACACGGCGATCAGCGAGAAGGTGGTGGCGATCACGGCCAGACCGATTTCATCGGCGGCTTCCATCGATGCCTGATACGGCGATTTTCCCATCTGCAGATGGCGGATGATGTTTTCGATTTCAACAATGGCATCGTCGACCAGAATCCCGATCACCAGCGACAGCGACAGCAGGGTCACCACATTGATGGAGAACCCGAAGATCTGCATGACGCCAAAGGTGGGGATGATCGAAAGGGGAAGCGCGGCCGACGACACCAGCGTCGCCCGCCAGTCGCGCAGAAAGAACCACACCACCAGCACCGCCAGCAGCGCGCCTTCGTACATCAGCATCATCGAGCCTTCATAGTTTTCGACGACCGGCGTGACAAAATTGAACGCCTCGGTTACCGCCACGTCGGGATGGCGCTCCTGCAGCCGCTTGAGTTCGGCGCGTGCGCCCTCCATCACGGCGACTTCGCTGGCCCCCTTGCTGCGTACCAGTTCGAATCCAACCACCGGCTTCCCGTTCAGCAGGGCGATGCTGCGCCGCTCGGCGACCGTGTCCTGTACGGTCGCCACCTGGTCGAGACGGATACTCCGTCCATCGGAGAGCGGAATCTCCATGGCCGCCAGCTCGTCCGCCGTCTGTACGGTGGCGATGGTGCGCACCGATTGTTCGGCGCCGCCCACCTCGGTCCGGCCGCCGGAGGCTTCCTGCTGCACCTGGCGAAGCTGGCGCGAAATATCCGAAGCAGTCGTTTTCAGGGCCAGCAACTTGTCGGGATCAAGCTCGACACGCACCTGGCGATCGACGCCGCCGACCCGGGATACGGCACCAATCCCCTTGACGCTGAGCATGGCTTTGGCCACATCGTTATCGACGAACCAGGAGAGGGCGACGTCATCCATCTTTGAGGACGCGATGGCGTAGGTCAGGATCGGCATGCCGGCGAGGTTGGTTTTGGAGACGATCGGCTCGCGCATGTCGCCCGGAAGGTCTGAACGAACCCGCGACACCGCGTCGCGTACCTCTTCGGTGGCTTCCTGCGAGCTTTTTTCCAGCACGAATTCGACGGTGATGGTGACCGCGCCATCCTGCACCTTGGTGTAGATGTGCTTGACCCCCTGCACCGTGGCGACGGAGTTCTCGATTTTGCGCGCCACTTCGGTTTCGAGCTGGGCGGGCGAGGTGCCCGGCCAGGAGGCGGAGACGACGACCATCGGCAGGTCGATGTCGGGGAAGTTCTGGATCTTCATGGCGCGAAAACCCATCAGGCCGACCAGAGTAAGCAGCAGAAAGAGCAATATCGCGGGAATCGGGTTGCGGATAGACCAGGATGAAACGTTCATGGCATAGTCCTCAGGATGCCTTGCCGGCTTCAGGCGCAGGCGTCGTGGCCGTAGCGGCCGGTTTGATTTTGCTGGCCGGGGCGGCGACGACATGGACGGTGTCGCCATCGGACAAGAAGCCCACGCCGCTAGCCACCACGTTCTGGCCGGCGTCAATTCCGCTGGCGATCTCGATGCGGTCACCCGAGCGGCGACCGACGGCGACCTTGGTTTGCGTCACCGTGTTGTCGGCGCCCACGCGATACACATAGTGGAAACCGTCGCGCATCTGCACCGCCGATTGCGGCAGCGCGAGTGCGGCGCTGCGACCGAGCTGGATCTCGCCGCGGGCAAACATGCCGGCCTTGGCATCCTGCGCCTGGGTGATGTCGATATAGACCAGGCCGTTGCGCGTCTGGGCATCGACGGTCGGCGCGACCATGCGGATGGTGCCCGGCGTGGGCGAACCACTGGCCGTGAATAGGGTCGCTTTCATGCCGGGCTTGAGGCGCTGCAAGTCGCTGGCCGGCACCTCGGCCCGCCACTCCAGCCGGTCGCGCCGGATCAGGCGGAAAAGCTCCTGGCCGGCCTGGGTAACGGCGCCAAGGGTGGCCAGGCGCGCTGAAATCGAACCGTCGTCGGGCGCCAGTACGCGGGTCTGGGCCAGGCGGATCGCGTCGGCCTTGACCCTGGCCTTGAATACGGCGACACGGGCGCGCGCCGTTTGTTCTGCGGTCAGGAACTGGTTGATTTGCTGGGTGCTCATGGCGCCGGTGGGCTGAAGCTGGCGCGCGCGGTCGGCATTGGCGCCGGCCTCGGCCAAGGTGGCTTCCGCCTCCTGCAGGCTGGCACGGGTCTGCTCCAGTTCGGCACCGACCGTATCGTTCTGCAGGCGGGCCAGGAGTTGCCCCTTGCGCACGCGGTCGCCGACGTTAACCAGCACTTCCTCCAGGCGCAAGCCGCCGGCTTCGGCCCCGATGATCGCCTCCTGCCAGGCCGTAATGCTGCCGTTGGCCGAGAGCGTCAGTGGCCACTCGCTCGGCGTGGCCTGGGTGACGGACACGGTCAGCGCGGCTTTGGCCGCCTTTGGCGCCGCATCTTTCGCCGACGCGGCGGTAGGTGAGCTGGATGCCCAGGCCAGCGCCGCGACGATGACGGTGACGGCGGCGATCAGAGCCAGGCTTTGGGGTCGGGATAGTTTGATCATGGAAGGCTCTCAGGTAAGTTCGTTCAGTATTCGGTTAGGACGGGCGATTTCGGGGGAAGGCTTCAGGGCAAGGTTTCGGCAAGCGGTTCGCTGGCCAGCCAGCCGCCCCCGACGGCGCGATACAGGCTGATCCAGGCGGCAACGCGTTCGCGCTGCACGGTCAGCACCGGCGTCCGCGACGCCACGGCCGTGCGCCGGGTGTCTTCCAGATCGAGCAGCGAACCGGCGCCCGCGCCAGCGATCGCTGGCCGCCAGGAAAACCGTATGGTACCCGTCTGCCGCGCGCCGCGCATCGCGTTCGCGACTGCTCGCGCTGTTCAGGCGCACCAGCGCCTGATTCAGCTCGGGTTTGTCGGGTTGGGAGTCTATCTCTGCACTGTAAATAACTATGAACCTGATTAACCCGGCTCCCCGCTCCAGCAACACTTCGGCAACAGGACGACGGGTCGCGGCACCCGGGTTTTGCCTTCGCCCGATGCCGCGTAAACCACGCTTCTTACTGCACCGTGTTTTCCTGCCAGCCGCCGCCGAATACCTTGTAGAGACTGACGACATTGCTTTGCTGGGCCTGTTTAACGGTGATCAGGCTTTGCTGTGCCGCGTAATGGCTGCGCTGGGAATCCAGTACCGGGAGGTAGCTGTCCACGCCCGAGCGGTAGCGCAGGTCGGACAGGCGATAGGATTCGCCGGCAGCGGCCACCAGCGCTTGCTGAGCCGCCATCTGGTCGCCCACCGTGGCACGTACCGCGAGGGCGTCCGAGGTTTCGCGGAAAGCGCCCTGAATGGCTTTTTCGTATTGGGCGACGCGAATCTTCTGGTCGGCTCGGGCGCCGTCCAGAGTGGCCTGGTTACTGCCCGCGTTGAATATCGGCAATACGATTTGCGGCAGGAACGACCAGGTGCGGGTTCCCGCGTCGAACAGGCTGGAGAGGCGGTCGCTCGCCACGCCGCCGCCGGCGGTCAGCACGATGCGCGGGTAAAACGCGGCGCGCGCGGCGCCGATATTGGCGTTTTCCGCACGCAGCAAGCGCTCGGCCTGGGCGATGTCCGGGCGCTGCAACAGCGTTTCCGAGGGCACTCCCGCAGGAATGACGTTCATGGCCGAGGCCACCTCGGTCAGCCCGGCCGGGAGCAATTCTTCCGGGGGAGAGGACCCGACCACTAGGCTCAGCGCGTTCCTGTCCTGGGCGACGGCGGCGATAAATCGGGCCACGTCGACCTTGGCGGTTTCGGCCGACATGCGGGCCTGATTCAGGTCCAGCGCGGAAGACGCCCCCACCTCGTAGGTGCGTTGTGCCATCGCCAGCGAACTTTGCTGGCTGACTAGCGTATCCCGCGCCAATTGCAGGCGCTCCTGATCCGCCGCCAGCGCCAGCCAGGTATTGGCGACTTCAGCCACCAGCGTGATATGAGCGCTGCGCCGGGCCTCTTCCGTGGCGAGGAATTGCTCCAGCGCCTGATCCTTGAGGTTGCTCACGCGGCCGAAGAAATCGAGCTCATAGCCGGAGAAGCCGAGGCCAAGACTGTATTGGCGCGTAATCATGCCCTGCCCGGTAGATGATTGCGCATCCGCCAGCCGCTGCGCATTTCCCGCGCCCGTCGCGTTGATCGCCGGATAACGCGCGGCATCGCTGATCTGATACTGGGCACGCGCTTTTTCGATATTCAGGACCGCCACCCGCAGGTCGCGGTTGTTGCGCAAGGCCAGGTCGACCAGTTGCTTCAGGCGTGCATCGGCAAAGAAATCCTGCCAGCCCGTTTCGGCCAGCGATTTCCCCTGCCCGACCGGTGCCGCTGAAGCGGGCCATTCGGTCGGTATCGGCGCCGCCGGTCGCAGAAAGTCCGGCGCGAGATTGGCACAACCGGTGAGCGCGCACATTAGTGCTACGCCAAGCATCGTTCGATTCATTATTTGGCCTCCTGTGAAGCAATCTCACCTTCGGGCGCATCGGCGACTGGCCGCTTGCCCTTGAAAATCATCCGGATCACCACGAAAAACACCGGAACAAAAAAGATGCCGAGTACGGTCGCCGAGATCATGCCACCGAGCACGCCGGTGCCGATTGCGTTCTGGCTGCCGGAGCCCGCGCCCGTGCTGGTAGCCAGCGGCAGAACGCCGAGGCCGAAAGCGAGCGAGGTCATCAGAATCGGACGCAAACGCATGCGCACGGCGCTCAGCGTTGCTTCGATCAGCCCCATTCCGTGATCCAGTTGCGCCTGGGCGAATTCCACGATCAGGATCGCGTTTTTCGCCGATAGACCAACAGTAGTGAGCAGGCCGACCTGGAAGTAGACGTCGTTCGACATTCCCCGTCCCGTGGCGGCCAGCAGCGCGCCGATAACGCCCAGCGGCACCACCA
>JANNNT010000094.1:0-4219 GCA_031398685.1 Rhodocyclaceae bacterium
CGCCGGGGGTAAAGGCTTATCCAGCAGCGACTGCAGAAGCGCTCTCCGCTCGATCAATGGGACCTCGCGCAGGTCGAATCCGGCGAAATACGGCAAGTCAAACAAAAAGTAGACGATTTTCTGAGTGCTTTCGCTCTCGAGGGCCGCTTGAAGCGCCTGAAAATCGGGGACGCCGTTCTCGCCCGGTATCACGATCTCGCCGTCATACCAGCCATCCGGCAGTCGGGCGCTGCGCAGTGCCTCGACCAATGCGGAGAGTTTGTGGGTCCAGTCGTTGCCGTTGCGTGTCAACAGCGCGATTTTCCGGCCCTGCATGCGCGCCAGCACGCGGTAGCCGTCGTACTTGATCTCATACAGCCATTCTTCGGAGTCGGACGGGGGCCCATCGACCAAGGTCGCCAGTTGGGGCGAAAGGCTTGTCGGCAGAGCGGCCTTGATGGCATCGGCAGGAATACCATCGGGCTTCCGCTTATTCGGTGGCGCCACGGCCTTGGTGTTTTGGATAGCGGGAGTCGGCCGCAAGGGCGCCACGCTGTCGGGCAGTTCATCGACCACGCTGTACTCGATTGCCGGCCGCGCGTAGTCGTCCTTCTCCTTGATCAACAACCATGGCGGCGGCTTCGCGTCCTGGTTTTCGCCCTTGCCTCTGATACGGATCAGCGCCCAGTTCCCACTCAGTTTGAAGCCATGCAAGGTAAATTTAAGGTTGCCGTCCCGATAGCCTTGCTGCGGGTCGCCGAGCGGCTGCCAAGTGCCCTTGTCCCAGATGATGACCTTTCCGGCGCCATACTGCTTGGCCGGAATCTCGCCTTCGAAGTCGTTGTAGGCGATCGGATGATCCTCGACCTGAACCGCCATACGCTTGACTTTCGGATCAAAACTCGGCCCTTTCGGCACGGCCCAGCTCTTCATGGCGCCGTCCAATTCGAGTCGAAAGTCGTAATGCAGATGCGACGCCCAGTGCTTCTGGACTACGAAGGCGCGGGCGGATTGATTTTCGGCTCCGCCCTCTTCGGGTTCGGAGGTTTTGCTGAAGTCGCGTTTCGTCTTATAAGCCTGAAGTGGATCGGCGCGCGCCATGACTGACGTCCTCTAGCCGGGTTTGCGTGCGCCCGCAGTTTTCTTCGGAGCGGACACGGCCGATCTGGATTTTGTCGCGGGAACCTTCTGCGCGGCAACCGGTTTGGTGGACTTTCCAAGATTGTTCAGGCTGCGCTGCAGCATCTCGGTCAAATCGTAAATCCGTGCACCCGATTCGGCTGGTTCCGCCTCTTCGATCGGCGTCACCGATTCCGTTTGACCCGCTTTGACTTTTTCTTCGACCAGCTTCAGGATCTGTTCCTTGAACGAGTCGGCAAAGTCGGCGGGGTTCCACGTGCTACTCATGTCCAACACCAGTTGCTCGCCCATCTTCATTTCCTTGTCCGTCAGACCGGCCGCTTTGACGCCTTCGGCCGGCAGGTCGAGCTCGTCCCAGGTGCGCACCTCGTCACCCCAGCGCAGCAGATCCAGCACCAGCGCCGGCCCGCAAGGCATCAGCACGGCCAGATGCTGCTTGGTCTGGATCACCACCTTGGCGATGCCGACCTTCCCGCTCTTCATCAACACCTCGCGCAGGAGCGCATACACCTTCGCGCCCTTGTTGATGGGCGAAACGTAGTAGGGGCGCTCCAGGTACATGTACGGAATGTCCCCGGCATCGACAAAACACTCGAGCTCGATGGTCTGCGTCGATTTGGGATAGGCCGCAGTAATTTCTTCCGGCGACAGGATCACATAGCGTCCATCCTCGTACTCGATCCCCTTGACGATGTTGTCTTTGTCGATTTCCTGGCCGGTTTTCTTGTTGATACGCTTGTAGCCAACAGGGTCCATGCTGCGCTTGTCCAGCCAGTCGAAATTGAGCCCCTGCTCGGTCGTTGCCGCATGCAGCGCGATCGGGATATGCACCAGTCCGAACGAAATAGCCCCTTTCCACAGCACACGTTTACTTGCAGCCGCCATGAGAAGACCGCCTTTCCGACTTGATCCGAGTTAAGGCGACATGACCGACCGCAGGGTCACCTGCTTTCGCTCATGTCGGGAAATCAACGGCCGAACCTCAGTTCGACCGTTGGACAGACGCTAGAATCTGCGGTGGTTACCCGTAAACATCTTCGCCGCGGTGTTTCTTCCATTCTCCGCTGAGCGTTTTTGCGTCTTCATCGGAACGGGTTTTCACCCCCATCAGAATCCCGCCATCCTTGATGCCTTCTTCATATTTCTTGACGCGTTCTTCCGGAATGCCCCAGCCGATCAATGCCCCGACCAGTCCACCGGTTGCCGCACCGGCACCGGCACCGGCCAGTGCAGCAGCAAGCGGGCCAGCGATTACCAGTCCCAAACCCGGAATAACGATCGAGGTGCCCACCGCAGCAACAGCTGCGGCAATCGCGCCCAGGGTACCGCCCACGGCACCGCCGATGCCCGCCCCTTCAGCGGCCTTGCTGCCGAGTTCCGTTTCGGTGCCGCTCACTCCCGAAAAATGGCGGGTGCGCGTTTCATCCGACATGACGAGGTTCATATCGTCCGTGTTGTAACCCCGGCTGGAAGCGGACTGGTAAGCACGTTCTGCACTTTCCCGGTCGCGGAACAAACCGGTGACCATTCCTGTGCTTGCCGTTGATCCACTGGTGGGATCGGACGTGCCTGATGATTCTGTTGGGTAGGCCATATGTAATTTCCTTTCGTTTAAGAGGTGCGTAATCTACGCGTTAGCGACTAATGATGAATGCTCACCATCGGTCAATGCTTTCTGGGGCAGTTTTCATGCCCGCTTGCCACGGGGGCCATGCAAGCGCAGCCGAACGTTGCCCCTTACTTCGACTGTTGTGAGTCTTCGTCTAGTTGCAGGCTGATTTGACCGTCGACTTCCATATAAGCCGAACGCACCTTACCCAGGTTGTCAGCACCGCTCTCACGCAATTTGGCTTTTAATTCGTCGACCGTGATCAGTTCGCGGCGCATATTTATACGCAGCATGCGGCCATTTTGAACGAGAAGGAGCGGTTTTCCCTGGACGAAACGACGCACTATTGGCGAGTGATAGCTCGCCCAGTCGAGCAAGTAATTCCACCCGGCGATCGTCGCCACGAGGATGCAACCGTCGCTGATCGACTCGTAACCGCCGGCCATCGCGTTTTGCGATGCATCGGCAATGAGAACCAGCAGCAGCATGTCGGCAATGGCGATGGAGCCGACATCGCGACGTATGACGAAGCGGAACAGTGCAAACAGGAACCAGTACATCGCCGTCCCGCGCACGATGATCTCTAGCGGGCTGAGCGTAAGCCGGAAGAGCGCCAAAAAGTCGTTGAGATCGTTCATTCGATTCTTCCCGTGTTGAGCCCTTTGTGATGGCGGCTTACTGACGCTGCGGGGTGAGTATGAGTTTGTCGGTGTTGAAACCCTGGGCGATCGCGCTGGCGATCAACTGCTCCAGATCGAAATCAGCCATATGGGGCGTGCGCGAAAGCAACCAGAGTTTCTCCCGGTCAGGGGTGCCGACCAGCGCATGCCGGTAATCTCCATCCACCCGCAGCACCCAGTAATCGCGCCAAACCCACGGCAGCCACCGAAGCAGTAACGGCGCGAACGAAACCTGAAGGCGTGCATTGCCGTACCCCTCGATCATTCGAGCCACTCCACGCACGCTCAGGCGCCGGCCGTTCTCACTTTGGCACTGGTTGAGCACGGAGATGCGGCCCCGACGCCCTATTTGTCCATAGGTTGTCATAACGTTACTGGCACACCGCTTTTCAAAACGCGTCGGCAAGCGGGCGATCTCGTACCATTGACCAAGGTAACGGTGCAGGTCGACCTGAACGGCGCTCTTTACCGGCGGTGACCGCGTTCCTTGCCCCACTTCTCCACCAACCTTTGTATCGGTGCGGCGGTGGAAAAGCTGCCCCAGCACCGGTAAAACCATGCCGACGAGCATCTCGGGAATCCCGTTGGGCACCGCTCGCCGCAAACCTCCAAGCACCATTGGCCAAAACAGAGCCAGTGTTTTTGCCAGAGACCAGCCCTCCGCCGAGCGCAAGGAATGCGCCGACAAGGTGCTTGCGCCCCCGCCGGAGCGGCGGGGCAGCAGGCGTGAGAGCAAAAGCGCGCCGGCCCCTACGACCAGACTGAAGCCCAATTGCTGCACGGCTTGCTCACGCACCCGAACGATCAGTTG
>JANNNT010000099.1:0-1977 GCA_031398685.1 Rhodocyclaceae bacterium
TTTAAACTTTTCTAAATTGATCGGAGAATGACCATGCAACCCACTCTGATGATCAACGATCTGTCCGTGACCAAAGAACTGGACCGCGAAGAACTGGCCGCCGTACGCGGTGGTAGCAGCTTCAGCAATTCCGGCACCAACGTCGCCGCAGCCCTGGGCGGTTCCGGAATCGGCGGCGCGGCAACGGCCGTCGTCGTGGCCCCGGTGACCCAGGTTGACGCCAGCCAGCATCTCGACAGCACGGTACAGACGGTTAACGCCAATTCCCTGTTCGGGAATTCGACCGCCTCGGCGTACAAGCTGTTCTAAAGCGAGCTGAGCGCCGCACGGTTTGGGGAATCCCGATCGTGCGGCGCTCGACTTGGCGGCCACCTTCAGCAACCGCGCGAGAGAAATCAGGTCACTGGCGCCGGGTTGAACAGGGTCAGCGCGTTGTACAAGCCCCAGTGATCCGACCACGGCTTCTTGCGGCCGCTGGCCACTTCGAGGATCAGGTTGAATATTTCCCAGCCCACGTCTTCGATCGACGCTTCGCCGGTGGCAATGCGGCCGGCATCGACGTCGATCAGGTCGTGCCAGCGCGCCGAGAGATCCTTGCGCGTGGCGACCTTGATCACCGGGGCGGCGGCGAGTCCATAGGGCGTACCGCGACCGGTGGTGAACACTTGCAGCGTGATGCCGGAGGCCACTTGCAGCGTGCCGCAAACGAAGTCGCTGGCCGGCGTGGCGGCGAAGATCAAGCCCTTTTGCGTCGCGCGTTCACCGGGGGCAAGAACGCCAACGATGGCGCTGGTGCCGGACTTGACGATCGAGCCCAGTGACTTTTCGACAATATTCGCCAGCCCGCCTTTTTTATTGCCGGGCGACGTATTGGCGGCGCGATCGGTTTCACCGTTGGCCAGATAACGGTCGTACCAGGCCATCTCGCGAATCAGCGCGCGCGCCACATCCGCGTTGATTGCACGCGGCGTCAGCAGATGCACCGCGTCGCGCACTTCGGTCACTTCCGAGAACATCACCGTGGCCCCCGCACGTACCAGCAAATCGGCGGTGAAGCCCACCGCCGGATTGGCCGTAACACCGGAGAAGGCATCACTGCCGCCGCACTGCAGGCCGATCACCAGATCGGAGGCCGGGCAGGTTTCCCGGGTGCGGCGGTTGAGCGTTTCCAGGCGCTGCTCGGCCATGGCCAGGATGGCGTCGACCATTTCGCCGAAACCGGTGAACTGTTCATCCTGCAGGCGCAGGATCGGCGGCTTTACCGGATTGATCGGAATCAAGCCGGCCGGAAGCAGGCGCTCTGGCTGCAGCTTTTCGCAGCCCAGGGCAATGATCATCACCTCGCCGCCGAAGTTCGGATTCAGGACGAGATTCTGCAAGGTGCGGATGGGGATGATGGCGGCCGGCGCGTTGATCGCCACGCCACAACCATACGCATGGTTAAGCCCAACCACGTCGTCGACGTTGGGGTACTTCGGCAGCAGCTTTTCCTTGATCAGGCGCACGACGAAGTCGACGGTTCCAGCCACGCATTGCACGCTGGTGCTGATGGCCAGAATGTTCTTGGTTCCGACCGAGCCATCGGCGTTGCGATAGCCTTCGAAGCTAAAGCCGTCCAGCGGCGCTTGTGGCGCCGGCACATTGGTGGCCAGCGGCAGCGTGTCCAGCGCCGGCGCTGACGGCAAACGCACCAGGGATTCCTCGATCCAGCACCCTTGGGCAATGTCGCGTTCGGCGTAGCCGATGACTTCACCGTAGCGCACGATAGCCGCGCCCTGCGCCAGATCGACCAGCGCGACCTTGTGCCCTTGCGGCACGCGCTCTTTGAGCACCAAGCCGTCCGGAAAGCGGCTTCCCGGCGGCAAGCCGTTTGAATTGACGATGATGGCGACGTTGTCGCTCTCGTGCACCTTGATGTAGAGCGGCTTTACCGCCGGGTCCAGGGGAATTGATGACATGCCGACGTCTCCTCAAATA
>JANNNT010000116.1:0-6314 GCA_031398685.1 Rhodocyclaceae bacterium
TGACCAAACCGCGTTGGCAGATCGGCGACGGCTTCCACCTTCACGCAGACATGATGCCTGCCAAAGCCTTCGCAGTCGTGATCACGATCGCGCGCTACGAGGTCGTCGAGCGTCGAAACTTCAGTCAGAGTCTGGAGGCAGGGGGATTCACTCATGGGTTCCTCTTGGCAGCGATGGGATGGATCTTTTTGATTATACGCCGTGCTTAAATAACGCAGACTGATGCGATGTTCAGTTCCGCCATGGATAAAATCCGTGAGTGGAAGAATGCGCGGCTGGTCGTTCATCAGCGCAAGAACGGCCATAGGCTGCAAATCAGCAACGCGCTGTTTGGCTGGTTCAGCAGCAGGAGCCCAAAAAGCCGGATCAACTTTCTGAAACGCTTTCATGCCGGCTGGAGTACTTGCAAGGTATTCACCGATCCATGCGCTGGTTACCTCAAGTCTTTAGTGCCAGCGTCAGGCCGTCGGCGAGGGGCAAGAGCGATAGGCTTACCCGATCGTCGAAATGCAGTTTGTCATTGAACGCGCGCAGGCTGCACGTATCAGGCGACTGATCGAGAAGCTCGGCGACGGCCCCAGACCACAGCGTATTGTCAATTGCGATGAGGCCGCCTGGGCGTAGCAGCCGCAAACAACGCTCATAGTAGTTTTCGTAATTTTGCTTGTCGGCATCGACGAAGGCAAAGTCGTATTGACCCACTTCGCCCGCGTCGAGCATGCGGTCGAGGGTGTCGATTGCGGGTGCGAGGCGCAAATCGATCTTATGTTCGACACCGGCGAGCTGCCAGTAGCGGCGCGCCATAGCCGTCCATTCTTCACTTACATCGCAGAACACGATGCACCCGTCGTCGGGAAGCGCGAGCGCTACGGCGAGCGAACTGTAGCCAGTGAACACGCCCACCTCAATGCAACGCCTGGCGCCAATCGCGCGCACCAGGAGCGCCATGAATTGACCTTGGTCGGGCGTAATCTGCATACCTGCGCGTGGATCTTTGGCCGTCTCTGCCCGCAGTTCCGCGAGAAGCGGCCGCTCGCGCAGCGAGTGCTCAAGAACATACCGATGAATGCGGTCGGGCAAAAAGCTGGTTTTGCTCGCCATGACCTCGCGCCTGTTGATTCGATGATGATTCTGAGCAAGCGGCGGCGAGAAAAGTTCTCGTCGCCCTCAGCGGCTGGTATTACAAGCCATTGTGAACTGATCTCTGGATCAAAAAGCACCCATTTGCCCCGCCTTGATTGGAAATGCCCGGGGATAGCTGATTGGGTGCTAGCAACGGAAAACCGATGCGTTCCGTTTTTGGCAATAGAGAGTCGACGCCCTTTCCTGTTTTCGGCTGTCTCAGACTTAATTGGCAATGATCACAAACTGATACAAGAAACTTTCCCCTGTTTTAGCACTCACAAACCGAGAGTGCTAAACTTGTTCCAGTTAGATTAGCTAGGAGGTGTAGACACAAATGACGCAAGCTTTGACTTTCCCAACGATCTCTGCAGTAGGCAATATTGACGCTTACATTCAGGCCGCGAAGCACTTTCCAATCCTGACTCAGGAGGAGGAGGTTCGGCTGGCGACTCGTTTTCGTGACGAAGAAGATGTTGAGGCGGCGCGCCAGTTGGTTCTTTCCCATCTGCGTCTGGTGATCTCGATTGCCCGCGGTTATCTGGGCTACGGTTTGCCGCACGCTGATCTGATCCAGGAAGGCAATATCGGCCTGATGAAGGCCGTCAAGCGTTTTGACCCGTCGCACGGGGTGCGTCTGGTGTCTTTCGCGATGCACTGGATCAAGGCCGAGATTCACGAATACGTGCTGAAGAACTGGCGCATGGTCAAGGTGGCAACGACCAAGTCGCAACGCAAGCTGTTCTTCAACC
The DNA here is from genome assembly GCA_031398685.1 of Rhodocyclaceae bacterium. Taxonomy (GTDB): domain Bacteria; phylum Pseudomonadota; class Gammaproteobacteria; order Burkholderiales; family Rhodocyclaceae; genus Propionivibrio. The sequence goes on from JANNNT010000116.1 coordinate 1,875, forward strand.
TGCGCAGCATGAAGCCGGGCAGTGAGGCACTGACCCCGGTGCAGGTTGCCGATGTGGCGCATCAACTCAGTGTTAAGCCGGAAGAAGTGATCGAGATGGAAACCCGTCTCTCGGGGCACGATCTGGCACTCGAAACCGGAAACGACGACGAGGACGCTTTTGCACCGATTGCCTATCTTGAGGATAACCGCAGCGAACCGACACGCGTTCTGGAATCCCGCGCCCGCGATCACCTGCATGGCTCGGGGCTGCAAGCGGCGCTGGCTGCCCTTGACGATCGTAGTCGTCGCATCGTCGAAGCCCGCTGGTTGAGTGATGATCCCGCTACCTTGCATGATCTGGCTGACGAATTCGGGGTTTCTGCCGAGCGTATTCGCCAGATTGAAAGCAAGGCCATGCAGAAAATGCGGGCCAGCCTGGCTCCGCTGGTTACCTCCCACTGAGCCGAGGGCACCGAAAAAGGCCGTTCAGCGAGAGTTGAACGGCCTTTTTATTGGCGGATGGATCGATGCCTGTTAGGACCGGTTGGTATCCGCCGAATCTCCCGGCGAACGAATTAAAGCGCCTCCTTGACCGCGGGTTCCGTGCCCCAGGCGCCGCCGATGGCGCGGATCAGGTTGACCGTTACCCGGGCGCGTTCGGCGTCGAGCTGGACCGCCAACCGCCGTTGCTGCAGGACGCTGCGGTCGGCGTCGATCACGCCGAGGTGGCTGGTCGAACCTTCACGGTACTGGATCTGCGACAAGTCGGCCGCGCGTCGGGCCGATTTGACCGCCTCGTCCTGCGCCTGCGTCTGATCGCCGAGCAGGCGCAGGTGGACGAGGTTGTCCTCGACGTCCTTGAAGGCGCGCAGCACGGTCTGCCGATAGTTGGCCACGTCTTCCTCGTAGGCAGCGGCGGCCTGGTCGACGCCGGCCTGGCGGGCGCCGCCGTCGAAGATCGGCAGCGAGAGCAAGGTGCCGGCCAGCGGACCGAGGAGGAAGGAGCGGCTGCCCCACTTGAACAGGTCGCCCAGCTCGGCCGATTCGTAGCCGAAGGCGCCGGTCAGGCTGAGACGCGGGAAAAAGGCGGCGCGGGCCGTGCCGATGCGGGCATTGGCGGCGGCCATGGCGTGTTCGGCGGCGGCGATGTCCGGGCGCCGTTCGAGCAGGGCGGAGGGCAGCCCGGCCGGCACGCTCACGGTGATGCGGCCGAGCGGCTGGGCGGGCAGCGCAAAGGCGGCCGGCGCCTGCCCGAGCAGGATGGCCAGGCTGTGTTCGGCGACGGCGCGGGCGCGGGCGATGCCGACAGCTTCCGAATGGGCCGTGGCCAGTTCGGTGCGCGAACGCGCCAGTTCCAGCTCGCTGATGTCGCCCTCGTCGAAACGGCGCTGGAAGAGCTTGAGGCTTTGCTCGCGCAGGCTGACCGTTTCGGCATAAAGCGCACTCATCGCATCGAGTTCGCGCAGCGAGAAATAGGCTTGCGCGACGTCGGCCTGGATGGCCAGTTGCAGCGAGTGGAACAGCGCTTCGCGCTGGGCGGTGGTCGCCGTGGCGGCATCGACGCCGCTGCTGATGCGGCCGAACAGGTCGGCCTCGTAGGCGACGCTGGCCTGCGCCCGCCACAGCGTGTTGGGGCTGGTGTCGGCGTCGGCGGCCAGGCCTTGCGAAGCCGGCGACGGACGCTGCCGGGTCGGCCCGGCGCCGATGCCGATCTGCGGAAAGAGGCCGGAGCGGGCGGCCTGCTGCGCCGCCCGCGCCTGGGCCAGACGGGCCAGACCGGCCTTGAGGTCCTGGTTGGCTTCGGCGGCCTGCGCCTCCAGGCGGTCCAGCGTCGGGTCGGCGAACACTTTCCACCATTCGCCGCGCGCAATGGCTTCAGCCGGCTCGGCCGGTTTCCACGGGCCGCTCGCCGGAGCTTCCTTGTAGGCGGGCGGGGTATCCACCGCTGGACGCTCGTAGGGCGGGGCCACCGAGCAGCCGGCCAGGATGAGGAGCGCAGCGAGCAGCGGGAAGGACGCGAAGGACACGTTCCGCGATCCGGCTATGGCTTGTTTCAGTTGCGGTTTCAGTTGTGGCATGACAGGTTCTCCAGCGGTTTATGCCTGTTGCGGGGACGGCGCGGGTGCGGCGAGCGGCGCTTCGTGCACCGTCGCGGAATGCAGCTTGTGGCGCTTGTTGAGGGTGCGCAGCAGCACGTAGAAGACCGGGGTCAGGAACAGCCCGAAGGACGTGACGCCGAGCATGCCGAAGAAGACGGCGATGCCCATCGCATGGCGCATTTCCGACCCGGCGCCGCTCGAGATGACGAGCGGGATGACGCCCATGATGAAGGCGATCGAGGTCATCAGGATCGGGCGCAGACGCAGGCGACTGGCGCGAATGGCCGCCTGCACCGGCGTCGCCCCCTGGATTTCCAGTTCGCGGGCGAACTCGACGATGAGGATGGCGTTCTTACAGGCCAGCGCGACCAAGACCATCAGCCCGATCTGGGTGAAGATGTTGTTGTCGCCGCCGGTCAGCCAGACGCCGGTCAGCGCCGCCAGGATGCTCATCGGCACGATCAGGATGACGGCCAGCGGCAGGGTCAGGCTTTCATACTGGGCGGCCAGCACCAGGAAGACGAGCAGCAGGCTGATCGGGAAGACCCAGATGCCGGCGTTTCCGGCCAATATCTTCTGGTAGGTGAGGTCGGTCCATTCGAAACTGACGCCACGCGGCAGGGTTTCGGCCGCGATGCGCTCGGCCGCCGCCTCGGCCTGCGCCGAGGAGTAGCCGGGGGCCGGGCCGCCGTTGATGTCGGCGGCGGTGTAGCCGTTGTAGCGCACGACCATTTCCGGCCCGTAGGTGGAACTCACCTTGACCAGCGACGACAGAGGCACCATCTCGCCCTGGTTATTGCGCGTCTTCAATTGCAGGATGTCCTCCGGATGGGCGCGGAACGGCGCGTCGGCCTGGGCCCGCACCTGGTAGACGCGGCCGAAGCGGTTGAAGTCGTTCACGTACAGCGAGCCGAGGTAGATCTGCATGGTGTCGAACACGTCGGTCACCGAAACGCCCTGCTGCTTGGCCTTGACCCGGTCGAGATTGACGTCCAGTTGCGGCGCGTTGATCTGGTAGCTGGAGAACATCGGTCCCAGTTCCGGCGCCTTGGCGGCCGCGGCCATGAAGGCGTTGGCGGCGGCATTCAGCTCGGCGTAGCCCGCGGCGCCGCGATCCTCGATCTGCATCTTGAAGCCGCCGACCGTACCCAGGCCCATCACCGGCGGCGGTGGGAAGACGGCGATGAAGGCTTCCTGGATTGCCGAATAGTTCTGGTTCAGAGCCCCCGCGATGGCGGCGGCCGAGAGTTCCGGGCTGCGCCGTTGATCAAAGGGTTTGAGCGTAACGAAGACGATACCGGCGCTTGAACTGTTGGTGAACCCGTTGATCGACAGGCCGGGAAAAGAGACGGCGCTTTCGACGCCGGGCTGGGCCAGGGCGGCTTCACCCATGCGCCGGATCACCGCCTCGGTGCGGTCGAGCGACGCGCCGTTCGGCAACTGCGTGAAGCCGATCAGGTACTGCTTGTCCTGCGCCGGCACGAAGCCTCCGGGAACGAGGTAGGAGATGCCGACGGTCAGCCCCAGCAGCACGGCGTAGACGCCCATCGCCGAGGCCTTGCGGCCGATGACGCCGGTGACGCCGCGGCCGTAGCTCTCCGAGGCGCGCCCGAAAAAGCGGTTGAAGGCGGCGAAGAATCCCCCGAGGTAGCGGTTCATCTGGCGCGTCAGCCAGTCCGGCTCGGCGCCGTGGTCCTTGAGCAGCAGCGCGGCCAGTGCCGGCGACAGGGTTAGCGAGTTGAAGGCCGAGATCACCGTCGAGATGGCGATGGTCATCGCGAACTGCTTGTAGAACTGGCCGGTGAGGCCGGTCATGAAGGCCAGCGGCACGAAAACGGCGACCAAGGTCAGGGCGATGGCGATGATCGGTCCGCTGACTTCGTGCATGGCCCGGTAGGTGGCTTCGCGCGCCGTCAGGCCGGCCCCGATGTTGCGCTCGACGTTTTCGACGACGACGATGGCGTCATCGACCACGATGCCGATCGCGAGCACCAGTCCGAACAACGAGAGGGCATTGATCGAGAAGCCGAGCATGCTCATCACGGCGAAAGTGCCGACGAGCGAAACGGGCACGGCGGCGAGCGGGATGATCGAGGCGCGCCAGGTTTGCAGGAAGAGAATGACGACCAGCACGACGAGGGCGATCGCTTCTAACAGCGTGATCACGACCGCCTTGATCGAGTGGCGGACGAAGACGGTGGGGTCGTAGGCGATCTTATAGTCGAGGCCGTCGGGGAAGTCGGCCTTGAGCTTCTCCATCGACTCGCGGACGGAGTTGGACAGCGCGATCGAGTTCGAGCCGGGAAGCTGGAAGATGGGGATGGCCACGGCGGTCTTGTTGCTCAGCAGCGAGCGCAGCG
>JANNNT010000131.1:0-13813 GCA_031398685.1 Rhodocyclaceae bacterium
TTGCCTTGCGCATACGCAAACGGGACGACGCCCATCGCGCCAATCATCAATGCAACCGTAAGCAGTTTCCTTCTGTTCATGATCCAGACTCCGATTCAAATGAAAAATATATTGACGAAAAATACATACTGATAGCCAACCGACTTGTGCTCCAGGCGGCCTCCATCCAATCCAGCCCGCGCTTCTTTACCTCCGGATTGTCCCTCTTGATACAACGTATAAAAAACAGCCTTCTTCGGGGGATTGCGAGCGCCTAGTTTTATCCCGAACGCCCGTTAATGAACGCCTATCCCTATCCGGCTGCTTCTTATGGAGCGCAAAGCTACGATTATCGTTGTTCATTGTCAAGAAAATGAAAATGATTCATTTTGCGCAAATTCCACGCAAAAGCCACTAAAATGCCCTAAATTGAAGGATTCAAAGGCGCCACTGATGTGGCGTAACACCTTAGTTTAGTAGTAACATACAACAATTATCAGGGGAAGTTGGCCATGATTGTTGCCGGTAACAAGTCACTTTTTTTGGACGGAGAGCAAGGCATCAAGGTCATGCAAGCGCTTGGCAACGGGACCCGTCTGATGATGCTCAGCTTGCTCTCTCACCGCACACTCAACCTCTCAGCGCTGGCCGAGGCGATCAATCTCCCTCAATCGACCACCGCGTTCCACCTCAAACAACTCGAGGCGGCCGGACTGGTTAATGTGCAGTACATGCCGGGCACGCGCGGCCAGCAAAAACTCATCTCCAAACGTTACGATGAAGTGCATTTCAAATTGCCTGGTGTAGCCATTGAATCGGCCAGCAATATTGTCGAAGTATCGATGCCTGTAGGAAACTACAAGCGCATCAGTGTCAAGCCGACGTGTGGCCTGGCTACCGACACCAAGTACATCGGGATGATCGACGATGCACGCAGCTTCTACGAACCGGAGCACGTTTTCGCGCAAATCCTGTGGTTCCGCCAAGGGTTCGTGGAGTACGATTTTCCGAACAACATTCCTTATGGGGCTCAAGCCGCCGAGATCCAGTTCGCCATGGAAATTTGCTCGGAAGCGCCGGAGTACGATCTGGACTGGCCTTCGGACATTACCTTGAGCGTCAACGGCATCGAAACCGGCACCTGGACGTGCCCGGGAGATTTTGGTGGTGTGCGCGGGCGCCTCACACCCGAGTGGTGGCCGATTGAGCAAACACAGTACGGCGTACTCAAGCTCTGGCGAATCTCGGCCGACGGAACTTACGTGGACGGTGAAAAGCTTTCCGACGTCAACCTGACACAGATCGGTCTGGACGGAAACCCGCACATCTGCATGCGCCTGGAAACCAAGGAAGATGCGCACAATGTTGGCGGCATCAACCTCTTCGGGAAACGCTTCGGCAATTACAATCAGGATATTGTCATGCGCACCCGCTATGAATTCCGTGATGGCGAGCGGCCCTATACGCTGAAGTAGCAAACCGACAACCCGGTCGCCTAGGGTTGAGCCAAATGCCCGCAACCAGAAGCTGGAGCAAGATATGTTTGACCCAAACGACCACCCGCATCGCCGCCTGAACCCCCTGACCGGATCGTGGGTGCTGGTTTCGCCGCACCGCGCCAAGCGCCCCTGGCAGGGACAGCAGGAAACACCGGATCGCAGCACGCGCCCGGCGCACGATCCGGAGTGCTACCTCTGCGCCGGCAATCTACGCGTCACCGGTGAACGAAATCCCGATTACAGCGGAACCTTCGTTTTTACCAACGATTTTGCGGCCTTGACCACCGACGCGCCCGATGCACCGGCATCGTCGAGCCCCCTCTTCCAGACCGGCAGCGCGCGCGGCACCAGTCGCGTCATCTGTTTCTCGCCCGATCACAGCAAGAGCCTCCCGGAATTGTCACTTCCGGCCATTGCGCAGATCATCGAAACCTGGTGTGTGCAGAGCACGGAACTCGGCGCACTCTACCCCTGGGTTCAGGTCTTCGAGAACAAGGGTGCGATGATGGGCTGCTCGAACCCGCATCCGCACGGCCAGATCTGGGCCAACAGCTTTCTGCCCAACGAAGCCGCCAGTGAAGACGCCCGCCAGCGCGCCTACCTTGCCGCGCATGGGCGTCCGTTGTTGCTGGATTACGCCAACGAGGAAGCCGGCGGCCATCGCGTCGTCGTTGAAACCGAGCATTGGCTCGCCGTCGTACCCTACTGGGCGGCGTGGCCGTTCGAAACGCTGTTGCTGCCCAAAACCCACGTTCGCCAGCTCGCGGAGCTCGATGATTTGCAACGGCAGGATCTGGCGCTGGCACTGAAAAAACTGACCAGCCGCTACGACAATCTCTTCCAGTGCTCATTCCCTTACTCGATGGGCTGGCATGGCGCACCCCATAACGGCGAAAGCAACGAGCACTGGCAAGTGCACGCCCACTTCTACCCGCCGCTGCTGCGTTCCGCCAGCGTACGTAAATTCATGGTCGGCTACGAAATGCTGGCCGAACCCCAACGCGACCTGACTCCGGAACAAGCGGCAGAACGTCTGCGCGCGGTCAGCGACATTCATTACAACGAATCCTGAACATGAACCGAACCATCTCTCCGCTAGAGAAAACCCGACACGCTTTTTCCGCCGCATTCTCAACCCAGCCTGTGTTGTCGGTACAAGCCCCGGGGCGCGTCAATCTGATTGGCGAACACACGGACTACAACGATGGATTCGTTCTGCCCTGCGCGATCGATTACCACACCGTAATCTCCGGCGCCTCACGCGACGACACGCGTATACGCGTTGTCGCCGTCGATTTCGCCGGCGAACAGGACGAATTCAAGCTGGATGAACCCATCCTGCCGCGGGCAGACCACCTCTGGGCCAACTATGTGCGCGGCGTGGTCAAACACCTGCTGGAAGCTGGCCATTCCTTCGCCGGTGCCGATCTGGCCATCAGCGGCAATGTTCCCCAAGGTGCCGGACTGAGTTCCTCGGCGTCACTTGAAGTTGCGACCGGGCAGTTTTTCAAATCACTGAACGGGCTGAACATCACGCCGACCGAATTGGCCCAGATCGGCCAGCGGGCGGAAAACCGCTTTGTCGGCTGCAACTGCGGCATCATGGATCAACTGATCTCGGCACAAGGCCAGGCCGGTCACGCCCTGCTGATCGACTGCCGCAGCCTGACCACGCAAGCCATCGCGATGCCGCCCGACATCGCGGTCGTAATCATCAACTCCAACGTCCAGCGCGGCCTGGTCGGCAGCGAATACAACACCCGCCGCCAACAATGCGAAGAGGCCGCACGCTTCTTCGCAGTCAAGGCCTTGCGCGACGTGGATTTGCCCACTTTTGAAGCGCGGCATCCCGGACTTGATCCGGTTGTCGCCCGACGCGCCCGCCACATCATCACCGACAGCCAACGTGCAATCGACCTGTCTGCCGCCTTGAAAACAGGCGATCTGGCCCGGATCGGGCAACTGATGGCCGACTCGCACGCCTCGATGCGTGACGATTTCGAGATCACGGTTCCTCCTGTCGATGCCTTGGTACGCATCGTCAAGGAGGTGCTGGGCGACGCCGGCGGTGTAAGGATGACCGGCGGCGGATTCGGCGGCTGCGTGGTCGCACTGATGCCGCAGGATCGGGTCGCTGCCGTGCGCGAAGCCGTAACCTCGGGATACCGCGCCGCGAGTGGCCTTGATGCTTCGATTTACGTCTGCCATGCCACGGCAGGGGCCGGGGTATGCGGCTAGTCGTTCGATTCGCGGCCTTGCAGCAACACATTCGGCCGAGTATTCCGGAACGTGGGTGGCCACCGCGTGCGATCAGTAGATACGCTGGCCGGCCTGATCAAAAACCAGCGACAGGCCGGTCTGGAAACGGGCGTTATACACCTGCCCGGTCTCCAGTTCGCGACCGTGCTTTGTTTCGATCACCACCATCGCGCCGCTGTCCGACCGGGCATAAGCAAAGGTTTCGCCGCCAAGTTGTTCGAGCATGTCGATGGTCAGCGTGAGGTAACCATCACCCTCGTCGTGAAAATGCTCCGGACGTACACCCAGCGATACGCCAGCGCCGATTGCCGGCATCGCTCCCTTGAGCGGGATAGCAACAACAGTACCGCCAAACCCAGCCAGTTCAATCCGGCAACGCTGCTGTTCATGGGCTTTTACACACCCTTCGAAGAAGTTCATCCGTGGCGAACCGATGAATCCTGCGACAAAGGTGTTGGCGGGATTGTCGTACAGCTCAAGCGGCGCACCGACTTGCTCGACCAGGCCCGCGCGCAAAACGACGATCTTGTCGGCCAGCGTCATGGCTTCCACCTGATCGTGCGTCACATAGACAATCGTGGTGCCCAGTTTGCGGTGCAGACGCGCGATCTCGATACGCATGTGAACGCGAAGCTCGGCATCAAGATTGGAAAGCGGTTCGTCGAACAGGAATACCTTGGGATCACGCACGATGGCGCGGCCGATGGCCACACGCTGACGTTGTCCGCCGGACAAGGCTTTGGGTTTGCGGTCCATCAAGGGCTCAAGCCCAAGGATTTTCGCCGCCGCATCGACCTTGGTCGTCACTTCGCTCTTTGGCGCACCGGCAAAACGCAGGGCAAAGCCCATGTTCTCGCGAACGGTCATGTGCGGATAGAGCGCGTAAGTCTGGAAGACCATCGCCACGCCGCGTTTGGACGGGTCGACGTCGTTCATGACCTGCCCACCGATCTGGAGTTCGCCGGACGAAATGTCTTCGAGACCGGAGATCATCCGTAACAGTGTCGATTTCCCACAGCCAGACGGCCCGACGAAAACGACGAACTCACCTTTCTTGATTTCCAGATCCACGCCCTTGATGACATCGACGGGTCCGAAGGACTTCTTGACATTTGCCAGCTTCACATCAGCCATTCTCAATTCTCCACAGGCACGGCGTCTTTTGAATTCAATCTTCCAGGTGATGCACGAATCTCAGTTCGCCTTTAGCGTCAGGCACTTATTCCCGAGTCTTCGCGTAGAGATTTGCACGCTGATATCGCCCCGATCACCGGTACTCTCGACCCAGAAGCCGGTAACCCCCGCCTTGAACAGGAGAATGTTCGGCCCCAACAGGTGCGCGGCGCCCGTTACCTCGACGGTTAGCACATCATCAAGGAACGGCAGCACGCGGCCCGCCTGATCGAGGGCCCGGACAATGATGCGCGTCGCATCCTTGTCGTCGGCCATTAATTCCAGATCATCGGCCACGACCTCCAGCGTCGTCGGTAGCGGACTGCCGCTGAGCTTGACTTCGGCAACGGCTTTGCCATCGATGAAGCCGGTGATTTTGCCATCGCGCCAGCGCATGCCCCAGGTGCCAAGGTCGTTGGCATTGAAATGCCGGTCATCGAAAATGACGGGCGCATGTTGCAGATGCGGATACAGCACGCGATCGGGTTCCGCACGTTTGGCCTTGAAGTCGCCAAACTGCAGTTCAACGTAATCACAGTTGGTGAGTACGATCAGCGGAAGGATTTCGCAGCGATCTTTTTCCCCGCGCGCCCAGTAAGTCACCGGTTCAAGAATCACCTGCTCGGAGGGTTCGCACTGGCTGGCATAGACGTAGGCCGCGAACTTCGGCGCGCGGAAGATATCCAGCACGCCGTGATGGCAGATGCGATCGCCTGCGCCGAAATCGTTGTGCGTGTTGTAGTCGGACATCACCCAGCCGATGGCGCCCGATATTTTCGGGTTCGCGTAGGTCTTGTCGAGCACCTGCAGGTGACGGGTGACGTGCTCGGCCTGGCGCTGCTCGGCGTCGATGCGTTTGGTCGGATACATGTGGCCATTGAACTCGGTCACCATGTAAGGCACATCGACGGAGAGCCCGGTTACCGTTCGCGGTTCGCGCAGAGCCAGGGGCCGGCGCCCGGGGAGCATTTCCGGATCGGCGCCGTTGATGAAGTCGTTCATCGTATAAACGTCTTCCAGCAACTCGCTGTTTTCGATATAGCGCACACCGCCGGTCTGGCGTGTGGCATCAAGCGTCCGCGCCATGGCGTTGGTGCGCCGGTAAAAGTCGTGGTCGTCGCTTGATTCGTTGATACGCACGCCCCACAGGATGATCGACGGGTGATTCCAGTCGCGCTCGATCATCCGGCGCACGTTGTCGACTGACTCGTTTTTCCAGGCTTCGCCGCCGATGTGCTGCCAGCCCGGGATTTCTTCAAAGACCAACAGACCAATCTCGTCGCAACGATCCAGAAAATAGGACGACTGAGGGTAGTGCGAAGTGCGCACCAGATTGCACTTGAGCAGGCCTTTCAGGAGATCGGCATCCTTCTCCTGCGCTCGGCGCCCCATGGCGTAGCCGACGTAGGGAAAAGACTGATGCCGGTTAAGCCCACGAATCTTGAGCGGCTTACCGTTGAGCTCGAAACCGTTCGCCGTGAACCGTGCCGTACGAAAGCCGAAACGCGCCGACAGGACATCGCCGCCATGAGGCGTGTTTATGGTCAACTTGACACTGTAGAGCTGCGGCTGATCGAGTTCCCAGAGCTTTAGACCTGACAAGCGCTCGAAGCTCAGATTGAGGCTGTCACCGGCGATTTCCGCCGTCGTGCGCTGTAGCACCGCGCCATCCAGCGTACACAACTCGGCCTGTAGGCTGCCGGAGAGCGCCAATCCGCGCGGGTTGGCGAAGGTGCAACTCACGTTGACTGTCTTGGCGTCGCTCAACTCGTTCGCCGTCTCGATCTTGATAGTCCGGAGCGAGATGGCTTCAGTCAGCTTGAGCCAGACGTCGCGATAGATGCCGGCATAGGTGAGGTAGTCGATCTGTCCGCCGAAGGGTGGAATCTCGGGGTTTTCGCTACCGTCAATCTTTACCGTGATGAGGTTCTCGCCCTCGGTCAGCAGGCCGGTGAGACGCGCCTCGAAGGGTGTATAGCCATCCTTGTGGGAAGCGATTTCCTTGCCGTTGAGCCAGACGACGGTATTGGCCATCGCCCCGTCAAAAACCAGGGCGACCTCCCGATCCTTGAATTCGGGCTGCCAAAGGAGCGAGCGTTGATAGCCGAACTCCTTTTGATAGCTGCGCTCGTCGAAATAATTCATTTCGAGATCCACCGCGTTATGTGGCAAGCGGACAAGCGCTCCTGACGACATTTGCGAGATCAGATCGCTTGAGAATTCGCTGTGGAAGACCCAGCCGGTATTCAGTTTTGTTACAGATCGCATTTGGAGGCCTTATTTGACAGAACCGAGCATGCCTTGGACGAACTGGCGTTGCATGGCGAAAAAGACGGCGAGCGTGGGAAGCGTTGCCAGGACCGTGGCAACCATGACAGCGCCGTAGTCGGGCTTGTAGGCCGAGTTCAGCGAGGACAGCACCAGGGTGATCGTTTTAAGCTCATTGGACTGGAGAACGATCAATGGCCAGAGGAAGCTGTTCCACGCGGTCATGAACACAATGATGAACGCGGCCGCATAGGTCGAGCGCATCACCGGCACATAGACGAACAGGAAAATCTGCCATTCCTTGAGCCCATCGACGCGCGCCGCGTCACGCAGTTCCGACGGAAAAGCCTTGGTGCTCTGGCGGAAGTAGAAAATAATGTAGGCCGAAGCAATCATCGGCAGAATCACCGCCATGTGCGTGTCGAGCAGGTCTGCCGAGGCCATCAGGATGAACATGGGGATCATCAGGGCGGCGAATGGAATCATCATCGACAACAACACGCCCCGGTAGATGCGTTCGCGAAGTGCCGAACGGAAGACCTCGAATCCGTAACCCGCCAGCGACGAAATCAACAGGGTGAAAAAGGAGCCGACAAGGGCAATTTTCGTCGAATTCCAGAAAACCAGGCCCACGTCATACACCGCCTCGAACTTGGCATAGTTCTCAAACAGGGCGGAACCAAGCGTGATCTTGCCTTTGGTGATGTCGCTGGACAGGTTCGTTGCACTGATGATCATCCAGATAAACGGGAACAGGGAGAGCAGCGCCATCAGGCACAGGAAAGCATAAGTCAGTACAGTGCGAATTTTTTCGGGCCAGTTATTCATCAGTCGCGCTCCCGTGCTGCGTGGAACTGGAAGAAAGCCAGAATGGCCACCAGGATCACGATGACGTAGGACACGGTGGCGGCATAGCCAAAGTTCGGCACGTATCGGAATGACAGGTTGTAGATGTACAGGGAAAGCGTCAGCGTGCTATCTCCCGGCCCGCCCTGGGTGATGTTGAAAGGCTCATCGAATATTTGCAGCGTTCCGATCGTCGAGGTTACCGTCGTAAAGAGAATCACCGGTTTGAGCATCGGTATCGTGATCGAAAGGAAGCGACGGGTCGCCGAAATGCCATCGATGCGGGCGGCTTCGTAGATCGATTTGTCGATGTTCTGCATCGCCGCGAGGAAAAAGATCATGTTGTAGCCGGTCCAGCGCCACGTCAGCGCGCTGATGACCACAACTTTCGCCCAGACCGGGTCGGTCAGCCAGGGTACGGCATGCGAGATGATTCCAAGCTTGATCAGGCTAGCGTTAATGATTCCATCGTAAGAGAACATGCTCTTGAACAGTACTGAATAGGCCACCAGCGAGGTCACGCACGGGAGAAAGACGGCGGTGCGCAAGAATCCTCGGCCTTTGAGATTTTGCATATTCAGCAACGACGCCATGATCAAGGCCAGAACGATCATGATTGGCACTTGAATGATCAGGAAAATGAACGTATTGGTGAGTGCCCTCATGAATATCGGGTCACTCGTCAAGCGAATCGCGTTGCCGAAACCGACGAACTTTACCAGCGTTCCTTGCCCTGAATGCAGTGACATCCAGAGCGACTTTCCGATCGGGTACACCAGAAAGGTAGCGATCAGAAGCAGGGCCGAGGCGACAAACGACCAACCGTTAATGTCGTAAAAGCGGCGATAACCAGGCTTGGGTGTTTGCCCCATGATGATCCTCCGGGCGATTCATGCCCGGGGCGGCGAGTGGCGAGTTCACTACTCACCATTTGCTACCCCGGACACGAGGATGGATTACTTGATTTGGGCGGAGAGTTGCTGATGGATGCTTTCCAGCAACTGATCAACCGGCGCACCCTGAATCAGCGCCGGCAGTTGGGCGGAAATGGCGGCATCGCCTTCATAGGTATACATGCCGTAGTTCACGCTCGGCACTTTACTAAGCCAATCGCTGAAGCTCTGCCACACCTGCGCGCCACCGAAAAACGGATCAGCTTCGGAATAGGCCTTGCCGCTACGGGATGCCAGCAAGGTGCCGACGGCGCCGCGTGACTGAAGGATGGTCTGGTAGAAGTCGACATCCTTGGCATAAATTTCGTTCAGGAAGTCGATGGCCATCGCTTTTTCCTTTCCGCCGGAGAGTACATACCAACTCGAACCACCAAGGTTCGAGGCGCTTACCGAGCCGGGGATACCCAGGGATGGCGTTGGCGCAACCGCCCACAGGCCGGTCTGGCTCTTCTCCGCCTTCACGGTCCCGGTAATCCAGACACCCGTCGTAATCGTTGCCACGTCACCGTTATTCACCACGCCAACATACTCAGGCCAGCCCGTCGTCGGCTTGACGATTCCGGCCTTGAAGAGTTTCGCCTGTATCTCGAGCGCCGCCTTCAGCGCCGGATTATTTTTGATGTCGAGCTTGCCCTCCTTGTCGAAATACCAGCGCCCGCCGGACTGCATCATCACGCGAATCAGGCCGTTGTCGTTGGGGTCGATGCCGAGCATTTTTTTACCCGTCGCCACCTCAACCTTCTTGCCGATTTCGATGAAGCGATCCCAGGTGATGTTGTTCATGTCCTTTTCGGAGAAGCCGGCCTTCGTCAAATAGTCCTTGCGGTAGTACATGCCAGTCACGCCGGCATCGAATGGCAGGCCGTAGACTTTGCCGTTCATGGTCATCAGGTCAACCTTGTACTTGGCAAAGCCGCTGTAATCCACAATGCCGGACATCGGCTCGAAGGCGCCAGGAAACGAGCGCAGGTACTTCGGAGCGTTGTAGTCTTCAACCAGCACGATGTCGGGGAGCGACTTGGTAACGCCGGAAGCAAGAGTCGTCTGAAGCTTTTGCTCCAGATCGTTCTTGGCCATGTCTACAATCTTGAACGTCGCGCCCGGATGCTTGGCCGTGTAACGTTTGGCGGCCTCCTGCATGATGGCGATATTGAAGTTCGGGTCCCAGGCCCAGATTGTGACCTCCTTGGCAGAGGCCGCAGTTGCAGTCATAAGGCCGGCCGATGCGAGAACGAGTCCAGCCATCGCCTTGATGACAGTGCGCTTCGTGAAGTTCATGGTGTTCCTTCCTGTGAGTGTTCATGCGGCTCTACAACAGTGATGTACTGAACGGGCCGACTCTTGTTTTCAGAGCATTTGCGGAAGATCCGGTTAGCGCTACCTCTCTGCCAAATGCCCTGCCTCTTGCCACCGAATGCTTACGAACCTGATTCGAAAGAGTGCTTCTTTTGTCGTTTCGCTCCTTTCATTTAAGCGGTTAAATTTTCAGTTTTCGAACTATACTTCTGGACAAGATGAGTTGCAAGAAGCATTCTCAAGTTTTTTTTGGACCTTGACCAAACGCCGAAAAAGCGCCTTTCAGGTCGAGAAGCCCTCTAAAAACTATGGCTTGCGGTCACATTCGAGTCCAGCACAACCAACCTTCTCGAAGAACAAAATGGCAACGTTAAGCGAAGTGGCACAGATTGCAGGCGTAACGACGGCCACGGTGTCGAATGTCCTGCGCAATCCAGGCAAGGTGAAACCGTCCACGACGAAACGCGTCCAGGCGGCGATTGCCGCTACCGGCTATCGGCCCAACCTGATGGCTCGAGCGCTTTCCGAAGGAAAGTCGTCGATGGTGGCCATTGTTCTCCCGAACATCATCAACCCCTACTATCCGGAGTTTGTACGGATTGCAGAGCGTGTTGCGCGCCAGCGTCAGTATTTCCTCATGGTCTGCAACACGGATGAGCAGGCCGAAATTGGATGCGCCTACATCAGGCAGATCGCCGGAACATTGGCGGATGGCGTACTGGTACTGCATACGGGTATCAGCGCCACTGAGATTCTCGAACTGAGGGGAGGGAGACGGTCACCGATCGTGCTCGCCTCGGAAGAAACCATCGAATTCCCCGATACGATCCCGCATGTCATCGTCAACTTCCGCATGGCCGGGCAGATCGCGGGTCAGCATTTGCTCGAACTCGGGCACCGTCGTATTGGTGTAATCGTCGGCCAGGGGTGTGATGGAATGCAGCACCTCAGGCTTGAAGGATTCAAGGACGCTCTTGCCGAAGCTGGAATGGCGCTCGACGAAAAAGATGTGCGTTACGTGCTTGACTCGGTTTCGGGTGGCCACGAAGCCACTCTTTCGCTGCTAAACACCGACCCGGGCCTTACTGCCATCTTTGCAACGAATGATCTGCTCGCGTTTGGTGCAACTCAAGCGCTGGTGGACAAAGGAATCAGTGTTCCTGGTGATGTTTCAATCGTTGGCATCACTAACATTCAGTTGGCACAGGAAATGCGCCCTGCGCTGACGACAGTTGCACTGAATATTGAAGAGGTGGCAAAGTCATCCATCAATTTATTGCTGGATATGATCGAGAATTCTGAGCACCAGCCAACTCTGGTTCGCGTTTCGGACCCGCAACTGATCATAAGGGCATCGACCGGCCACGTTCGCAAGTCGGTACTGCTCGACAAATCAGTTTGACCAGGCGGCCAGAAACTCGCGCCAGTGCGGCTTGTCGAGCCGTTCCAGTTCGCTTCGGACGAAACTGATCTCGGCATCGTATTCGGCGCGAGACAATTCGCCGCGCATGAGCCGGAAGCGCAGTAAAACGAGGTAAGTGTTCATCACGTCGGTTTCGCAATAGTCGCGAATCCCGGCAATCTCGCCGTTCTGCCAGGCTTCCCAGACCTTGCTGCCGTCCATGCCGAGTTTGCCGGGGAAGCCGATGAGTTTGGCCAGCGCGTCGAGCGGTGCGCTGGCACGCGGCTGGTACATGGCCAGCAGGTCCATGAGATCAAGATGCCGGGTGTGATATCGGCTGATGTAGTTATTCCACTTGAATTCACGGCTGTCGCCGTAGTCGCCATCGCCAAGATCCCAGTAGCGCGGCGCGACGACGCCGTGGATCAGGCCGCGGTAATGCAGCACCGGCAGGTCGAATCCACCGCCGTTCCAGGAGACGATCTGCGGGGTAAATTTTTCAACACCGTCGAAGAAGCGTTGAATGATCTCCGCCTCTCCCTGCTCAGGCTCGGCCAGCGACCAGACGCGCAGGTCCTTGCCGACCCGCAGCGCACAGGAAATGACAGCCACCCGCTGCAGGTGGTGCGGCAGAAAATCGTTGCCGTTTTGCGCACGGCGCTGCTGAAACGCCATTTCGGCCACTTCGGCATCGGACAACGCGGGATCGAGATCATGCAGACGGCGCAGCCCCGGCACGTCGGGGATGGTTTCGATGTCAAAAACGAGGACTGGATTCATATCAGCCTGGGAAAACGCCGGTAGAGAGATAACGATCACCCCGGTCGCATATGATGGTGACGATGGTGGCGTTGTCGACTTCGCGCGCCAGCCTCAAGGCGACAGAGACTGCGCCACCGGAGGAAATCCCCGCAAAGATACCTTCTTCACAGGCCAGACGCCGTGTCATTTCCTCGGCATCGCCTTGCGATACGGACTCCACGCGATCGACCCGCGTGCGGTCAAAAATCTTTGGCAGGTAGGCCTCCGGCCACTTGCGGATTCCCGGAATCTGCGAGCCCTGCTCCGGCTGACAGCCGACGATACAAACGTCCGGATTCAGCTCCTTGAGGTAACGCGAAACGCCCATGATCGTACCGGTGGTGCCCATGCTGCTGACGAAATGTGTGACCCGCCCTTCCGTTTCGCTCCAGATTTCAGGACCGGTACCTTCGTAGTGCGCCAGCGGATTGTCCGGGTTGGCAAACTGGTCGAGGATGATGCCGCGCCCTTCATCCCGCATTTTCTCGGCGACGTCGCGCGCCAGTTCCATGCCGCCATCCTTGGGCGTCAGCACCAGTTCGGCGCCGAACGCACGCATGGCCTGGCGACGTTCGACACTTTGGTTTTCCGGCATGACGAGCAGCATGCGGTACCCACCCATCGCCGCCGCCATCGCCAGCGCAATGCCGGTATTGCCCGACGTCGCTTCAATCAGCGTATCGCCGGGCTTGATGTCGCCGCGCTGTTCGGCGCGACGGATCATGGAAAGCGCTGGCCGGTCCTTGACCGAACCCGCCGGGTTGTTGCCTTCAAGCTTGGCCAGAATGATGTTCCCGCGCGCCTCGATCTCGGCACCGGGTAAACGTTTCAAGCGCACCAGCGGCGTACCGCCAACATAATCTTCAAGTGTTTTATACACGCTCATTCAACCAGTTAACGTAGTGCGCGACACCTTCTTCCACGCTGGCAAACGGAGCGTCATAGCCGGCCTTGCGCAGCTTCGAAAGATCCGCCTGAGTGAAACTCTGGTACTTCCCCTTAAGCGCCTCCGGAAAAGGAATGTATTCGATGAAGCCTTGTTGGAGCAGTTCTTCCAGCGACTGCTTCGGTTCACCGGTCAGCGCGCGGCAACTGTTCACATTGGCCGCTGCAAGTTCGTTGAAGCTTTGTGCGCGCCCGGTTCCCAGGTTGAATATTCCTGATTTCTCGGGATGATCAAGGAAGAAGAGATTGACCTTGGCCACATCACCCACATAAACGAAATCGCGCTTCTGCTCGCCATTGGCGTATGGCCTCGGTGGCCTTCCACCACTACAACCAGTTTTGCGCTGAGCACAAGGTCAAACTGTTCGAAGGCTGTAATGGCTACGCCAATG
>JANNNT010000133.1:0-9160 GCA_031398685.1 Rhodocyclaceae bacterium
TTGCCTTGCGCATACGCAAACGGGACGACGCCCATCGCGCCAATCATCAATGCAACCGTAAGCAGTTTCCTTCTGTTCATGATCCAGACTCCGATTCAAATGAAAAATATATTGACGAAAAATACATACTGATAGCCAACCATCCAACCCCCGAGCGATCTTGGTACTAAGCTGCTCGCCCGAGTTCACCACAAGTCCCGACTGTTCACCGGTCTAGCCGCACATCAGAAAACGACTAATTTCCGAGTGATCGCTCACCTTTCACAGACTCCAGGACTTCTGAAAATTTCACGCCTGATCACCATTCGATTACGGTGATCAGGTTGTAACACTTGGTCACACACTGTCACACAACTAAGTTACATCCAACACCACTAAATATGGAAGTAGGTCTCCACAAAAAGTATCAACATAAGCATTATTGTCCATATCTACGACTTTTTTCTCTACAATTATCTTAATATATTCCATAACAAATCGCGCAGCTAAGCTGTTCTGTGCATATAGATGGCAGTGAAATCCTAACAGTCCAAGGCATAAAGTCCATATCGTTTGATCCATACAAACGCGATGTTATTTTGCTGTGGAGAGTTAAGAGATGTCAGAAAAAATCGTACTTGGACTGGATTTTGGCAGTGATTCCGTAAGAGCCCTAGCCGTCAACGCGCTCGATGGAACGGAGATATCTTCAGCAGTTTCCGGTTACCCGCGCTGGGCTGAAGGTCGTTTCAACGAGCCCTTGACCAATCAGTTCCGCCATCACCCGATGGATTACATCGAATCGATGACGACAGCCGTACGCGAAACGGTGGCCGCGTTAAGCGAATCGCAAAGGCAAGCCATCATTGGTATTGGCGTTGATTCCACCGGTTCGACACCGGCACCCATCGATGCGGACGGCAACGTGCTGGCCCTGAGAGCGGATTTCGCCACCAACCCCAATGCGATGTTTGTACTGTGGAAAGACCATACCGCCATCGCCGAAGCCGAAGCCATCACGGCACTCTGCCACAGCGGACGCCATCCCGATTACAGCCGCTACATCGGCGGTGTTTACTCATCGGAATGGTTCTGGGCCAAGATCTGGCATGTTTCGCGCCAGGATGACGCCGTGCGTGCCGCGGCGGTGAACTGGATCGAACTGTGCGACTGGGTTCCGGCGCTGTTGTCCGGCACCACGCGACCGGAGCACATCAAACGCGGACGCTGTTCTGCCGGCCACAAATCACTGTGGTGCGAAGAATGGGGCGGCTTGCCGGATAAAAACTTCCTCGCCGAACTCGACCCCTGCCTGGTCGAAGACCTGTCCTACCCGCTGTTTACAGACACCTTCACGGCCGATCTGCCCGTAGGTCGAATCACCACAGAGTGGGCCGAGCGATTCGGCGTGCCCACCGACGTGATGATTTGCGGTGGAGCTTTCGACGCCCATATGGGCGCAGTCGGAGCGGGTGCCAGCGACAATGCCCTCGTCAAAATCATTGGCACATCGACTTGTGACATCCTGATTGCCGACAATGCGCTTATCCAGCAGCGGACGATTCAAGGGATCTGCGGCCAGGTTGACGGCAGTGTCGTGCCGGGGAAAATCGGGCTGGAGGCCGGACAATCGGCTTTCGGTGACATGTACGCCTGGTTCTCGCGCCTGCTGAGCTGGCCGCTGCAACTGGCGGCTCAACAAAATCCCGCACTGGCTCCCCAACTGCAACAGGTTGAAGCCAATCTGCTCCCGGCGCTGACCGAGGCCTGGGCCCGAAATATCGACTACGCGCACCTACCGGTCGTGCTCGACTGGCTCAATGGCCGCCGCACGCCGTTTGCCAACCAGCGGCTGAAAGGCGTCATTACCGACCTGAACCTCGGCACCGACGCCCCCGCCGTTTTCGGCGGATTCATCGCATCGACCGCCTTTGGCGCACGCGCCATCATGGAATGTTTCGTCGATCAGGGGGTACCGGTCAAGAACGTGATTGCCCTTGGCGGCATCGCCCGCAAGTCGCCGACGGTGATGCAGGTCTGCGCTGACGTGATGAACCGCCCGATTGAAGTTGTCGCGTCGGACCAATGCTGCGCACTCGGTGCAGCGATCTTTGCCGCCGTAGCGGCAGGCGCCTACGTCAATGTCGCTGCCGCCCAGCACGCCATGGCCAGCCGGATTGAACATGTTTACCAGCCCGATCCTGCAGCAGTGGTTAACTTTGAGCGACTCTACCAGCGCTATCTGCACTGGTCAGAGCAGGCCGCGCCGCTCTATGTCCAGGATGAGGCCTGAACCCCTATTACAAGCAGACCGCCAAGCGCGGCGAGTGAGCAGCCATCAGTCAATCGTCCAACGCACCGGACACGTCAAAAAGGACAGCAACAATGGAATTCTTCAAAAAACTGGAAGTCTGGCTCGTTGTCGGTAGCCAGCATCTGTACGGCCCGAAAATCCTGCAGCAGGTCGCAGATAATGCAAAGGTTGTCGTCGACGGACTGAACGCCGCAGGCCATTTCCCGGTAAAGGTCGTGCTCAAGCCAACCGTCAAGACGCCGGATGAAATCCTCGCGCTTTGCCGCGAAGCCAACCACTCGGAAAACTGCATCGGCCTGATCACCTGGATGCACACCTTCTCACCGGCAAAAATGTGGATTGGAGGCTTGTCCGTGCTGGAAAAGCCCTACATGCAATTCCACACCCAGTTCAACGCCCAGGTGCCATGGGAGACCATGGACATGGACTTCATGAATCTGAACCAGACGGCACACGGCGGCCGCGAATTCGGCTTCATCGGCGCCCGCATGCGCCAGCAATACACCGTCGTCGTGGGCCACTGGCAGGATGCCGGAGCACTGCGCAAGATCGACCGCTGGATTCGTGTTGCCGCCGCCGTCTATGACAGCCGCCGCATGAAGATTGCCCGCTTTGGCGACAACATGCGCGAAGTCGCGGTCACTGAAGGCGACAAGGTTTCTGCGCAGATCAGGTTCGGTTACTCGGTCAACGGCTACGCCATGGGCGATCTGGTCAAATCGATCGAAGCCGTATCCGATGCCGATCTGGCGCAACTCATCGAGGACTATGAAGCGACTTACGAACTGTCCGACGTTGTAAAACAGGGCGGCGCAAAACGCCAGCATCTGGTCGACGCCGCCAGAATCGAACTGGGCATCAAGAACTTCCTGGTCCAGGGCGGATTCAGTGCATTTACCACCACCTTCGAAAACCTCTACGGTCTGTCCCAACTACCCGGACTCGCCGTACAGCGCCTGATGCAACAGGGCTTCGGCTTCGGCGCGGAAGGCGACTGGAAGACGGCAGCCCTGCTCCGCACCGCCAAGGTCATGAGCCACGGCTTGCCGGGCGGCACCTCCTTCATGGAGGATTACACCTACGATTTCACGCCGGGCAATGAACTGGTCATCGGCGCGCACATGCTTGAAGTTTGCCCGTCGATTGCGCGCGAGGAAAAACCGCTGCTCGACGTGCAGCCCCTTTCCATCGGCAAGAAGGACGATCCGGCGCGTCTGCTGTTCTCGGCCAAGCCCGGTCCGGCGCTCAATGCCAGCCTGATCGACATGGGTGACCGTTTCCGTCTGATCGTCAACGCCGTCGAAACGGTCGAACAACCGCACTCGCTGCCGAAACTTCCGGTTGCGCGTGCGGTATGGAAAGCCTTACCCAGCCTGGAGGTGGCTGCCGAAGCCTGGATTCTGGCCGGCGGCGCGCATCACGCCGTGTATAGCCAGGCCATCACGTCTGAGCATTGGCGGATTCTGGCCGAGATGTTCGGCATCGAGTTCCTGTTGATCGACGGCAAGACCGAGATTGCTGCGTTCAAGAATGAAATCAACTGGAATGATCTGACCTTCAGCCTGCGGCGTTAACTGATTAATTGCAGGAGGCATTAAGCGAGTCCGCCGGCTCGAATCGGCGGACACTGACCAAAGCCCTTAGCAACGGGAAAAGCGCCCGGATTATTCCGAGACAACAAGCGTCGCTACGCTCTGAAGCGAAGCACCGACAGCCCGGAACATGACGGCTTTCCATCGAGCCTGAGTCCATGGATCCAGGTAGAAGCAATAATGTTTGTTTATTACAACTATTTTTGTTTGTTTTGCTATACTGAAAATCGGGAACAAAATCAACTGACTGGAGTGACCTGACATTCGGACTGCGTGAATAAGCGAGCGCAGGCCGTATTACCGTAATTGCCGGCTTTAACCGGCGAGCACGGGCAAGCCCGTAACAACGGGAAATTCATCCGGGTAAACCGGCGTCCTATCAACCTAAGAGGAGTATCAATATGTTGAAGTCCAGAAGATCCGTACTTTCCGCCATTGCCGCTGGTTTAGTCGTGGGTAGTCTTGCTTTGCCCACCAGTGCTTCAGCACTCACCTTGGGTTTCGCTCAGGTTGGCGCCGAAAGCGAATGGCGCACGGCAAACACTGTTTCCATCAAAGAAGCTGCCAAGGCTGCCGGCATCACGCTCAAGTTCTCCGATGCGCAGCAAAAGCAGGAAAACCAGATCAAGGCTATCCGCAGCTACATCGCTCAGAAAGTTGACGTCATCGCCTTTGCCCCGGTGGTCACGACCGGCTGGGATACCGTGCTGATGGAAGCCAAAAAAGCCAAGATCCCGGTCATCCTGACCGACCGCAGCATCGAAACCAAGGATCCGTCGCTGTATGTAACCATGATCGGCTCCGACTTCACCGAAGAAGGCCAAAAAGCTGCCAAATGGCTGCTCGAGAACTACAAGACCCCGGGCGATGTGAATATCGTTGAACTTCAGGGCACGGTTGGCTCCGCGCCGGCCATTGAGCGCAAGAAGGGTTTTGAAGAAGCCATCAAGGCCGATCCACGCTTCAAGATCACGCGTTCGCAAACCGGCGACTTCACCCGAGCCAAAGGCAAAGAAGTCATGGAAGCGTTCCTGAAGACAGACAAGAACATCCAGGTTCTGTTTGCACACAACGACGACATGGCCATCGGTGCCATCCAGGCCATCGAAGCCGCCGGGATGAAACCGGGCAAGGACATCATCATTGTCTCAATCGACGCCGTAAAGGGTGCCTTCGAAGCCATGATGGCCGGCAAGCTGAACGTTACCGTCGAATGCAACCCGCAACTGGGTCCGCAGCTGATGAAAGTGGTTAAGGAAGTCAAGGCCGGCAAGGAACAGCCGAAGTGGGTCAAGACCGTTGAAGGCGTATTCCCGATGGAAACCGCTGCCAAGGAGTTCCCGAACCGCAAGTACTGAGATAGCGTAAATGAAACCGGGAAACCGGGCCTAATCAGGGAAAGAAACAAAACAAACGGCCCGTTTTCCGGGTCGTTTGTTCAACGCAAGGGAGTCTCGTGTGATAAGTGCCGAACCCATCCTGGTGATGAAAGACATCTGCAAATCGTTCCCTGGCGTCGTCGCATTGAAAAATGTGCAGTTGCGCCTCTTCCCCGGCGAGATCCATGCCGTGATGGGGCAGAACGGCGCAGGAAAGTCGACGCTGATCAAGGCATTGACCGGTGTTGAAATCCCCGATGCGGGGGAGATTCGGCTGAAGGGTCAGCTGATTCAGCCAACGTCGGTGAACGAAGCCCAGAAGATCGGGATCAGTACCGTCTACCAGGAAGTCAATCTCTGCCCCAACCTTTCAGTTGCAGAAAATATCTTTATCGGCCGTTTCCCGATGCGCGGTTTTGCCATTGACTGGAAAGCCATCGAACGCGAATCAACAGCGGCACTCGCCGCACTGAACATCCATATCGACGTCAATCAGACGCTCTCCGAATTTCCGGTCGCCATCCAGCAGATGGTGGCCATCGCCCGTGCGCTGAGTACCGAAGCGCAGGTGCTGATCCTCGACGAACCGACCTCCAGCCTCGATGAAGACGAGGTTGAGCGACTGTTCAAAGCCCTGCGTCAGCTCAAGGCCAAGGGCATGGCAATCCTCTTCGTCACCCACTTCCTGGACCAGACTTACGCCATTTCGGACCGCATCACGGTGCTGAGAAACGGCGAATTCATCGGCGAGTACATGGCCAGTGCACTTTCCCGGCTGGACCTGATCAACACCATGGTTGGCCGCGAAATCAATGAGTCGAGTTACGCTGTCCAGGATACTGGCGATGAAAACCGCGTGGCGGACAAACCGTTCGTTTCGGCTCAAGGACTCGGGTCGACCGGAAACATGCGCCCGATCGACCTGGACATCTACCAGGGACAGGTCCTCGGTCTTGGCGGCCTGCTCGGCTCCGGCCGCACTGAAACCGCGCGCATGCTGTTCGGCATTGACTACACCGACAGTGGAACGATTCACATCGACGGCAAACCGGTCAAGCTCAGTTCACCCAGCAAGGCCGTGCAGCAAGGCATCGCGTTTTGCCCGGAAGACCGCAAGACCGAAGGCATCGTCGCCGATCTGTCGATTCGCGAAAACATCATTCTGGCTTTGCAGGCCCGACGCGGGGTTTTCCACTACCTGCCCAAGCGCGCACAAACCGCAATTGCCGACGACTACATCAAACAGTTGGGGATCCGCACACCGGATGCTGAAAGACCCATCGGTCAGCTTTCCGGCGGCAATCAGCAAAAGGCACTTCTGGCGCGCTGGCTGGCCACCGATCCGAAGATGCTTATCCTCGACGAACCCACACGCGGCATCGATATTGCCGCCAAACTGGAGATCATGGAATTGGTCAAGGCTCAATGCCGAAAAGGCCTGGCGATCCTGTTCATTTCCTCTGAAATGAGCGAGGTGCTGCGTGTCAGTGACCGCATCGCCGTGCTGCGCGACCGGCAGAAAATCGGTGAAATCAATAGCAAGGACGCTGATGAACAAAGCGTATTCCGGATGATCGCAGGGGCCGAAGCATGAACGAGAAACTGCGAAATCTCACGCGCAGCCAGTTGTTCTGGCCCTGCGTGACGCTGACCTTGATGTGCCTGGTCAACTTCTACTTCAACCGCGGTTTCTTCGATATCGAAATCAAGGATGGCCACCTCTACGGCAGCGTGATCGACATCCTGAACCGTGCCGCGCCGATGCTGCTGATCGCCATGGGCATGACGCTGGTCATCGCCACGCGCGGCATCGACATCTCGGTTGGCGCCACGGTGGCCATTGCCGGCGCCGTCGTCGCGTCGATGATTGGTGGCTCGCTGGTCATTCAGGACGGCGTGCAGACCTACGTATCGAACGTGCCAATGCCGGTGGCAATCATCTGCGCCCTGCTGGTGGCCTTGATATGCGGATTGTGGAACGGTCTGCTAGTCGCCGGCGCCGGTATGCAGCCGATCGTCGCCACGCTGATCCTGATGGTCGCCGGGCGCGGCGTCGCACAACTGGTTACCGAAGGCCAGATCGTCACCGTCTACTACGAACCTTTCTTCTTCATCGGCAACGGTTTTCTGTTGGGCATTCCATTTTCGCTCTACATCGTCGCCGTGGTGCTGATCGCCCTCCTGTTCATGGTCCACCGCACCGCGCTGGGCCTGTTCATTGAAGCCGTCGGGATCAACCCGGTCGCTGCCCGCTTCTCCGGAATCAGCGCACGTGCACTGGTCTTCTGGGTATATGCCTTCTGTTCGCTCACCGCCGGCATCGCGGCCCTTATCGTCACCTCCAACGTAAAGAGTGCGGACGCCAACAACGCCGGCCTCACGATTGAACTGGATGCCATTCTGGCGGTAGCGCTCGGTGGCACCTCGCTGGCTGGCGGACGCTTCAACCTGATCGGCACGCTGATCGGAGGGCTGATCATCCAGACACTGACCTACGCCATCTATTCGCTTGGTGTTCCGCCCGAGATCAATATGGTCGTCAAGGCCATTGTCGTGTTTGCCGTATGCCTGTTCCAGTCTTCGGAACTGCGCGCCATGCTGAGCAAACACATGTTCCGCCCAGGGGAAGCCGCATGAATGTCTCTTCAAAAATAAACGCGCGTACCTTGCCGCTGATCGTCACCAGCATGTTGTTCGCACTCCTTTTCGGCTTCGGCTCAGTGTCTTACGACAGCTTCTTTTCAATGCAGGTCTTTCTTAACCTGCTGATCGATAACGCCTTCGTTACCGTCGTCGCCATCGGCATGACCTTCGTGATTCTTACCGGTGGCATTGACCTCTCGGTCGGCTCCATCGTGGCTCTGACGACGATGGTCACGGCCTCGCTGGTCGAACACCATCACTGGAGCATCTATGGCGTGGTCCCGCTGGTGCTGCTCATGGGTGCCGCATTCGGGATGATGATGGGTGTGCTGATCCATACCTTCAAGCTGCAACCATTCATCGTCACGTTGGGCGGCATGTTCCTGGCGCGCGGACTGTGCTACGTCATCAGCATTGACTCGATCTCCATTACCGATGAGACCTACGCAGCGATCTCGCAATACCGCGTCGGGACGGACGATGCTTCGGTGTCGACCAGCGCCGTCATTGCACTTGTTACGCTGGTCATTGCCATCTACCTGGCGCAATACACGCGTTTTGGCCGCACTGTGTATGCCATCGGTGGCAACGAGCGTTCGGCCTTGCTGATGGGCTTGCCAGTCGGCCAGACCAAGATTCTGGTCTACACCTTGAGTGGCTTCTGTTCCGCACTGGGCGGGATTCTGGTGACGTTCTACATGCTTTCCGGCTACGGCCTGCATGCGCTCGGGCTGGAGATGGACGCCATCGCCGCTGCCGTGATCGGCGGTACCCTGCTCACCGGTGGCGTCGGCTTTGTCGCAGGCTCACTGGTCGGCGTGCTGATCCTGGGCGTCATCCAGTCACTGATCGCTTTCGACGGCTCATTGAGCTCATGGTGGACACGTATTGCCATCGGCGTACTGCTCTGCCTGTTCTGCCTGATGCAACGGCTGTTTGAACGTGGCGGCCTAAATTTCGGATTCCTCTTTTCGTACTGGAAGAAGCCGGCAGAATCGGAATCCAGTTAATTGGGGGGTCGCCCCAGGAAAGCAAACTATAGTGGTCCCCGTTTTCAAGACAGTGGTTTAAGCTGGACGCTGTCATAAGGGACAAGGCGTAATGAGAGAAGCGAAGACGGGGCAATATCACAGCCCGGAGTTCAAGGCCAAGGTGGGTCTGGAAGCTGTACGCGGGGTGAAGACGATCAACGAGATCGGCCAGGAGTACGGTGTTCATCCCGTCCAGGTTGGGCAATGGAAGAAGGAAATCCA
>JANNNT010000153.1:0-4562 GCA_031398685.1 Rhodocyclaceae bacterium
GCGGCCATCGCGGCGATCGGCTATCGCGCCCATCCCTATGACGCGGCGAAGAGCGAGGAACTGGCGCACAAGGAACGGCGCAGCGCCCTGTGGCGTGTGTTCGTGGCCGGCTTCGGCATGATGCAGGTGATGATGTACGCCGTTCCCGTCTACCTCGCGGATAACGGTGACATGGCGCCGGACATCGAGTCCCTGTTGCGCTGGGCGAGCCTGCTGCTGACCCTTCCGGTTGTTATCTATTCGGCGGCCCCCTTCTTTCGTGGTGCCTGGCGTGACCTTCGCTTGCGCCGGGTCGGTATGGATGTGCCGGTTGCTTTGGGTGTCGGTACGGCCTTTGCAGCCAGCGTGTGGGCAACCTTGACCGCGTCAGGCGAAGTCTATTTCGATTCGGTCACCATGTTTGTTTTCTTCCTGCTCGGTGGGCGTTTCCTCGAAATGACGGCCAGGCAGCGCGCCGTGAGCGTTACCGAAGCACTGGCCAAGCTGATGCCACCCCTTGCAGCCCGTGTTGCCGGCTACCCGCAGGATCGTTCGCTTGAGCAGATCCTGGTCGCCGAACTGGAGCCTGGCGATGTGGTGCTGGTCAAGCCGGGGGAGACGATTCCGGCGGACGGCCACGTGATTGAAGGCGTCAGTTGTGCGAATGAATCCTTGCTTACCGGAGAAAGTGCGCCGCTGGCCAAGCATCCGGGGTCGGCGGTTACCGGCGGAGCGGTCAATGTGGAAAGCCCCTTGTTCATCAAGGTCGAGCAGGTGGGCGAGGCGACGCGTCTGTCGGCGATCGTCCGCCTGATGGAGCGTGCGGCGATGGAGAAACCGCGCATTGTGGAGATCGCCGACCGTATTGCCGCCCGCTTCATCCTGGCGTTGTTATTGGTGGCCGTGGCGGTTGCCCTTGCCTGGTGGTTTATCGACCCGGCAAAAGCCTTGTGGATTACCGTTTCCGTGCTGGTGGTGACCTGCCCCTGCGCCTTGTCGCTGGCCACGCCGGTCGCCTTGACGGTCGCCAGCGGTGCCATGGCCCGTTCCGGCCTGCTGGTGACGCGAAGCCACGCGATCGAGACACTGGCCCGGGCAACACACTTTGTTTTCGACAAGACGGGAACATTGACCACCGGCCAGATGACGCTGCTGGACGTATTGCCCCTGGGCGAACTTGACCGCGACGAATGTCTGGCGCTCGCCGCGGCCATTGAGCATTCTTCCGAGCATCCGATCGGGACGGCGCTGCGTGTGGCGTCTGCTGGCGGTTCCGTTCCTGATCTGGACGGGATATCAAATGAGCCGGGTAGCGGAATGAGCGCGCTTCATCGCGGCCGATCCGTTCGTATCGGGCGTCACGACTACGTATCGGCAGTACATGGCTTGCCGATCCCCGATCAGGCGCGCTCTTTCGCAGCGAGCAGCGATACGGTGATTGCGCTGGGCAATGACACGGGTTGGCTGGCGCTGTTTCGCTTCGGCGATGAAATCCGGCCGGAAGCGGCGGCGATGGTCGCGAAATTGCGTGCCGACGGGCGGCAGGTTTCGCTGCTTACCGGCGATGCGGCACCGGTCGCCGTCAAGGTGGCGCAGGCCTTGGGTATCGACAGGGTGGAAGCCGGCGCCTCGCCGCAGGGCAAGCACGACTATGTCACGCGTCTGCAGGCGAATGGGGCCATTGTTGCGATGGTCGGCGATGGGGTTAATGATGCACCGGTACTGGCTCAGGCGCAGGTGTCGGTGGCCATGGGGGGCGGCTCCCAACTGGCGCGCACGCAGGCCGACTTGGTCTTGCTGTCCGAGAATCTCGATCATCTGTGCCGGGGCTTTTTTGTCGCGCGTCGTTCCTTGCGTGTTATCCGGCAAAACCTGGTGTGGTCGTTTGCCTATAACTTTGTTGCGCTTCCTCTGGCGATGTTCGGTTTCATCACGCCGTGGATGGCCGGTATCGGCATGTCCGGCAGTTCGCTGCTGGTGGTGCTCAATTCGTTACGTTTACAACAACGCGGGGGATTCTGATGGAAATAATGTATCTCCTGGTACCGGTGTCGGTTATTCTGGTCTTTCTTATCGGGATTGCCTTCTGGTGGTCCTTGCGCAGCGGTCAGTACGACGATCTGGAAGGTCCCGGATACCGTGTGCTGATGGATAAAGACAAGCCTGAGGACAGACCCAAAGAACGTCAGGCAGAGAACACGTCTGGGGCGCCAGATGCATAATGCGAAATTCGTTACGATAAGGTGAATCTAACGAGCGTGCCTGCAACCACATATCACGATGAATGCCACCGCCCCCCGAGTTGCGCTGAAACCCGCACAACTCCTGGCGGTTGAGGGGGCTTCAGGAGTCGTTCACGCGACTTTTAAACCCGCGTGATCGGCGGTCGACTGAGGCGGTAAAAAATAGGTGGAACTCAATCTGGGTTGATCTATATCAAATTTTGGTTTTATGGGTAAAATAACACTGTTCGTAATGAGGTTTCAGAGGCGCTATCACAGCGGCTTGGTTTGTATCGGGTGTTGTCAATAAAATGGGAGGTGGGTCCATGTCGGAAACTCAATCTACGTACAACTACAAGGTTGTGCGCCAATTCACCGTAATGTCCGTAATCTGGGGCATTGTCGGCATGCTGGTCGGCGTAATCATTGCTGCACAGCTTGTCTGGCCCGAGCTGAATTTTGGCTTCTTGCACTTTGGGCGCTTACGGCCATTACACACCAACGCGGTAATCTTTGCGTTCGGCGGCTGTGCACTGATGGGGAGCTCGTTTTATGTCGTGCAGCGAACCTGCCATGCCCGGCTTTTTTCTGATGGCCTGGCGGCCTTTGTTTTCTGGGGCTGGCAACTGGTCATTCTCCTGGCGGCCATCACCCTGCCTCTGGGTTTCACTCAGGGCAAGGAATACGCCGAACTTGAATGGCCGATCGATATCCTGATCGCCGTGGTGTGGGTTGCTTATGCGGTCGTTTTCTTCGGCACCATTGCCAAGCGCAAGGTGACGCACATCTATGTCGCCAACTGGTTCTACGGCAGCTTCATCCTGGCCGTTGCGCTGCTGCATATCGTCAACAGCGCGGCGATCCCGGTTTCGCTGACCAAGTCCTACTCGGCCTACGCCGGGGTTCAGGATGCGATGGTTCAATGGTGGTACGGCCACAACGCCGTGGGCTTTTTCCTGACCGCCGGCTTCCTCGGCATGATGTACTACTTCGTGCCGAAGCAGGCCGAGCGTCCGGTGTATTCGTACCGGCTGTCAGTGGTGCACTTCTGGGCGCTGATCTTTACTTATATGTGGGCGGGCCCGCACCACCTGCATTACACGGCGCTGCCGGACTGGACCCAATCGGTCGGCATGATCTTTTCGCTGATCCTTCTGGCCCCGTCGTGGGGTGGCATGATCAACGGCATCATGACCCTGTCGGGTGCCTGGCATAAGCTGCGTGACGATCCGATCCTGTAGTTCCTGATTACCTCCTTGTCCTTCTACGGCATGTCGACCTTCGAAGGTCCGATGATGTCGATCAAGACGGTCAATGCGCTATCGCATTACACTGACTGGACCGTTGGTCACGTGCATTCCGGAGCGCTGGGCTGGGTGGCGATGGTGTCGATCGGGACGATCTATTACCTCTTGCCACGCCTCTTCGGCAAGCCGGAAATGCATAGCGTCAAATTGATTACGGTGCACTTCTGGGTGGCCACGATTGGTGTGGTGCTCTACATCGCTTCGATGTGGATTGCCGGCGTGATGCAGGGCTTGATGTGGCGGTCGGTCAATGCCGATGGCACGCTGGCCTACAGTTTTGTCGAGTCGGTCAAGGTGTCCTACCCGTTCTGGGGAATCCGGATGATGGGTGGCGTGCTCTTCCTGGCAGGAATGCTGATCATGGCTTACAACATGTTCAAGACGATGGCCGGTGGCAGCACTGTGGATGCGCCCGTGCTGGTTCCGGCTGGTCAACACGCCTAACAGGGAGACTTCAACAAAATGAAACTTACGCATGATTCGATAGAACGTAACGTCGGCTTGCTGGTCATCCTGACGGTGTTGGTGATCAGTGTTGGCGGCCTGCTGGAAATTGTTCCGCTGTTTTTCCAGAAATCAACAACAACTCCGGTTGCGGGCTTGAAACCTTACGATCCGGTGCGCCTGTCCGGGCGCGATATCTACATCCGCGAAGGCTGTTTCCTTTGCCACTCGCAGATGATCCGGCCATTCCGGGCGGAGACCGAGCGCTACGGGCATTACTCGGTGGCCGGTGAGTTCGTCTATGACCATCCGTTCCAGTGGGGATCCAAGCGTACCGGCCCTGATCTGCATCGGGTGGGCGGCCGTTACTCGGATGAGTGGCATCGAGCCCACCTGATCAATCCACGCGATGTGGTTCCCGAGTCCAATATGCCGGCCTTTGGCTGGCTGGCCAAGAACCCGGCGGATGCAGCGGGCGTTCCGGGGAAAATGCGTGCGCTACGCAAGGTCGGCGTGCCCTATACCGATGAAGAAATAGCCGGCGCCACCCAGCAGCTTGAAGGCAAGACCGAACTGGACGTTCTGATCGCCTATCTGCAAGGGATGGGGC
>JANNNT010000172.1:0-4659 GCA_031398685.1 Rhodocyclaceae bacterium
GGGCGAGCAGCCCGCCGAGCTTCCCCTCGCTCATCCGACCGCTTGCGAACGTGCACGTCGATCATCGAAACAGACCTGGCGACCGGGTGCCGGGTAACCGAACTTGTTGAGCCGTCACCTGCGGTCGACCAATCCAGTGTCAAAACCATGACCGCAACGGTGCGGGCGATGTTGCCGTCCGCGACGGCGCTGGTCATCGCCGGATCGATGGCCCCCGGTTTTCCGGCCGACTACCAGACCCGCCTGGCACGTCTGGCGCAGGAGTCCGGCGTTCCGGTCGTTCTCGACCTGCACGGTGCCGCCCTGCGCGAAGCCATCTCGGCCCAACCGACCGTCGTCAAGATCAACCTCGCTGAATTCGTCGCCACCTTTCTCGCGGGCCAGTTCACTGGCGGCGAACATAGCGGGCTGCTGGCCGAAGCCGTCGTTGCCCCCGCACTCATGAATGCGGTGACGGAGGTATCGCGAGATCATGCGACAAGCTTTGTGCTGACCCGTGGCGCCAACAGCATTCTGCTGGTTCGTGAAGGGGAAGTACGGGTCGTTCCGGTGCGCCCACTTTCTGCGCGGGAGACCATCAACCCCGTGGGTTCCGGCGACGCGTTTCTTGCCGGGATGCTTGCTCAACTGCTGGCTGCCGGCAGCATTCAACAACGGAATGGGGTTTCTCTTGATGGACTTGAGAAAGCCACCGACCTCGCCACGGCCTGCGCCCAATCGAATGCCCGAACCGCTCGCCCCGGGTTTCTTGAGGATTCATTCTCGCGCTGACGGTAGCCGGACGCCCGCCATTGTCGCCGAATGTTTCACGGCTTCCTTTGCTCTCTTTCCAGGCATTTCATCCTCATTTTTGGTGCGCACTCGCACAAAAATGGGGCATGGCGTTTCGCCAATCGCCCAAAAAACACGTATCCGTCGGGTTTTTTGTATGGCATGATTTCTGCAGTGATTCAACTGGATCCTCACATAGACCTAGATCAACGGCGGAGACCATGAGCACCACTTTTTACAATGAAATGTACGATGCAGCGGGCGCTTTGCGGCCGCATTACTGTGCCTACGCTGACTGGCTGGCAGCGACGCCTCCGGAGCGCATCGCACGCAAGCGCGCCGAAGCGGACATCGCCTTTCACCGTGTTGGCATCACCTTCGCCGTCTATGGTGATGAGTCGGCACAGGAAAATGGCAAGGAACGGCTGATTCCCTTCGACATCATCCCGCGCGTCATTCCCTCGGCCGAGTGGCAGGCGCTGCAGGCCGGCCTGAGCCAGCGCGTCAAGGCGCTCAACGCCTTCCTGAACGACATCTATCACGAGCAGGAAATCCTTCAGGCCGGCATTGTTCCACGCGAACAGGTGCTGAACAACGCGCAGTTCCGCCCGGAAATGATGGGGATCGATGTACCGTCCGGCATCTACGCACACATTGCCGGAGTGGACCTCGTGCGCGCCGACAGTGATGGCAAAAGCGGCGAGTTCTTTGTGCTGGAAGACAATCTGCGCGTACCGTCTGGCGTGTCCTACATGATCGAGGACCGCAAGATGATGATGCGCCTCTTCCCCGAGCTTTTCTCGCGGCACAAAGTCGCGCCAGTCCAGCACTACCCGGACATGCTGCTGGAAAACCTGCGCACCGTCGCACCCGCGGGGGTCGTCGATCCGACTGTCGTACTGCTCACGCCCGGCGCCTATAACAGCGCCTATTTCGAGCACACCTTCCTGGCGCAGCAGATGGGTATCGAACTGGTCGAGGGACGCGACCTCTTCGTCAAGGATGAGACGGTTTATATGCGCACCACGCAGGGGCCGCAGCGTGTCGACGTGATCTACCGCCGGCTCGACGACGACTTCCTCGACCCGCTCGCCTTCCGCAAGGACTCGATGCTCGGCGTTCCCGGCCTGCTTACCGCCTATCGCGCCGGTCACGTCACGCTGGCCAACGCCATCGGCACTGGCGTCGCCGACGACAAATCGATCTACCCCTATGTGCCGGAAATGGTGCGCTTCTATCTGGGCGAGGAATCGCTGCTCAACAATGTGCCGACCTACACACTGCGCAAACCGGACGACCTGAAATACGCGCTCGAGCACCTGCCCGAACTGGTCGTCAAGGAAGTCCATGGCGCCGGCGGTTACGGCATGCTGGTCGGGCCGGCGTCGACCAGGAAGGAGATCGAAAACTTCCGCGCACGCATCGTCGCCGCACCGGAGAAATACATTGCCCAGCCGACGCTGGCGCTGTCCAACTGCCCGACCTTTGTTGATGATGAGAAGTTCGGGGGCATCGCCCCACGCCACCTCGATCTACGCCCCTTTGTACTTTCCGGAAAAAACATCGACATGGTGCCCGGAGGTCTCACGCGTGTTGCGCTGCGTGAAGGTTCGCTGGTCGTGAATTCGTCGCAGGGCGGCGGGACCAAGGATACCTGGGTGCTCGAAAGCTAAGTCAGGGAGAACGAAAATGCTGAGCCGAACCGCTGATCACCTTTACTGGATGGCACGCTACACGGAACGCGCCGAAAACCTGGCTCGCTTGCTTGACGTTACGCACCAGATGTCGCTCGTCCCGCAATCGGTCACTGCCGAGAACCAGAATTGGGGCGCCATTCTCGCGCTGAACAGTCTGGAAACGGCTTTTGCCAAGACCTACGACGAAGTGAACGCCGAAAATGTGCTGCGCTTCATGGTTTCCGACCCAAGCAATCCGACGTCGATTTACGGTTGCCTGCGCGCCGCGCGCGAGAACGCCCACGCGGTGCGCGGCACGCTGACCGCCGAGACGTGGGAGAGCACCAATGCCACCTGGATCGAGATGCGTGAGCAGAAGTTCGAGCAGATCCGCTCGGCGGGCGTTGACCAGTTTTTCGACTGGGTCAAACTGCGTTCGGCCGTTACGCGTGGCGTTACTTTCGGCACCATGCTGCAGGACGAGGCCTTGCATTTTATCCGCCTCGGCGGATTGCTTGAACGTGGCGACAATACGGCGCGCATTCTCGACGTGAAATACCACGTACTGCACACCCATGGGGACGAAGGCACCACCGACTTCTACCAGTGGGGGGCGCTGCTACGCTCGCTCTCGGCTTTCGAGGTGTACCGCAAGGTCTATCGTGACATCATTACCCCGGCACGCGTCGCCGAACTGCTGATGTTGCGCGTGGATATGCCGCGCTCGCTGCACGCCTGTACCGGCGGCATCGTGCGCGTACTGGAAGCGATCAGGAATAGTCAGTCGGCTGAAACCGAGCGGTGCGCCGGCGTGTTGTACGCGCATATCCATTACGCGCGCATTGACGACGTACTCGCGCAGGGTTTGCACGAATATCTCACCGATTTCATGGATCGCATCTACGATCTTGGCGAGGGCATCAGCCGTGACTTCCTCGTGCCAGCGATCTCAATGCGGTAAGATAGGACATTGTCTTTAGTCGAGGGGTTGTATGTCAATTACCGTTTCTGTCATCACCACCGCCAACCGGACACGCCGCTTCGTAGTGGATAACGCCGACAGCATCAAGCACCTGCTGGACAGCCTGAAACACAGCGCCAATCTATTCACGGGCAAACCCTTGATCATCGGGTCGGCCACACAAACCGAGATTTTTGCTGCGACCGCAATCGCCTGCATCGAACTGGAATCAGCCAGCAGCATCGATGGCCATTTGCCGGGGGTCCAGAATCCGACGATCACCGCGCTGACCATGGAGGAATCCATTGCGCCCTTCGCTGTTGAACTTGCAGGCAATCGCTTCAAGGGGAGGATTGATTTCTTCTTTAAAGGCGGCCATGTCCTCAACACTTTTATCGAGGGTGAGCGCAATGACGCGCTGGCCGAACGCCTGATCAATCTGACCAGCATTTTCGACCGTCCGTTCATTGCCTACCATTTACCTCAGGGCGGCATCGGGCTGATGAACCCGCATGCGATGACACGCTCGGTGGTAACTCCCGGGGCTCCCGATCTGCCGCGCGATGCCTGGGTCGCAGAACCGATCTGATTCGACCGGCCCTATAACTCAGCCGGCATTGCTCAGCCGAGTTGCGCGATCACGGCGACAAACCAGCCGCTCAACGCGCCGTGCAGATGAAAATTCTTGAGCAGCGCGGCGGCCGGATCACCGCCGCCACCGCGTCGGTGGATCAGGAACAGGTAGCGAAATTCCCGTAGATGACGAAGGGGACGGTGTAGCCCAGCACGATCAGCAGAACCGTATTCGATGCGGACGCTCGAGTTTAAGGCAGGGGCTCACTTCGAGTTAACTTCGAGTTAACCTCGATGAACACGGCGAAACTACTGGCTGGCTTCAACAAGACGCCGGGCGCGCATGCCCTGTGCCAGGATTTCAAGAACAGCCAGCGAATCGTCCCATCCGATACAGGCGTCGGTAATGCTCTTGCCGTATTCGAGCGGCTGATCCGGCACCAGATTCTGCCGACCTTCGACCAAGTGGGATTCGATCATCACGCCCATGATTCGATCCTCGCCCGCCGCCAGTTGCGCCGCGACATCCTTGCCGACCTCGATCTGCCGCTTGAAGTCCTTGCTGCTGTTGGCATGCGACAAATCGACCATGAGCCGTGCAGCCAATGCCGAGGCCGCAATTTCTTTAGCCGCCGCATCAACATGAGCGGCATCATAGTTGGGCTCCTGGCCGCCACG
>JANNNT010000188.1:0-2799 GCA_031398685.1 Rhodocyclaceae bacterium
GATGGCGTCGGCCAAGGTCGGATCGTTGAGATAGGCATACCAGTGCTCGACCGGCAGTTGACTGGTGATCAGCGTCGCTTTGCCGGTAAGCGTGCGGCGAACGCACGTTGACACAGAGATTGCGAGGTGATCTTGCGCAGCGAGAAACTACTTAGCGAAATTCCAAGGCATCAGCGCATCAAGATCGTCGCGCTTAGCCGTGGGTAGCTTGGTCAGCACGTTCAGAAGATAAGCGTTCGGATTGATACCGTTGAGTTTGGCAGACTCGATCAGGCTGTACATCAGCGCGGCACGGCGCCCGCCACCTTCGGAGCCACAGAATAAGAAATTCTTGCGTCCCAACGCTATCCCGCGGATTGCATTCTCGACCGGGTTGTTGTCGATGTTGATGAGGCCGTTCTCGACATAGCACACCAGCGCCTTCCATCGATTGAGCGAGTACTGGATCGCCTTGCCCAGCGCCGAGTTGTGGGCGATCTTCGAGTAGGTTGCCTCAAGCCACTGGCGCAACGCATCCAGGATCGGCCCGGCGCGCGCTTGGCGCTGGCGCTGCCGTTCCGCCACGGTCAGGTCCTTGATTTCACTCTCAATCGCATAAAGCTGAGCGATCTGTGCGATAGCCGTCTGGGCAGCTGGAGACTTGGTGGTCTCCCACACCTCGACGTACTTTCGTCTCGCATGAGCCATGCAACCTGCTTCGATCACTCCGTCGCGGCGCAGCACCTCGTTGTAGCCGGCATAACCATCAACCTGCAGTACCCCCTGATAATCCTGTAGGAAGTGCGCGGGCATTGCCTGACCACGGCTCATCGCGAAATCGAACACTACCGCCTGTATCGGATGCCACGGACC
Organism: Rhodocyclaceae bacterium; assembly: GCA_031398685.1. Classification (GTDB taxonomy): domain Bacteria; phylum Pseudomonadota; class Gammaproteobacteria; order Burkholderiales; family Rhodocyclaceae; genus Propionivibrio. Next base: position 853 of record JANNNT010000188.1, read on the forward strand.
CGTGCGGTATGCCCACAGATAGCCGGTCGCGGTGCGCCCGTTGCCCGGCTGTAGAACCGGTACCGGGGTTTCGTCCGCGTGCACCACTGGCCCGGCCAGAACGTGAGTGGCAAGCCGCTCAACCAGCGGCCCGAACAACACCTCGAGCTGGCCCAGCCAGCCGGCCATTGTCGAACGCGGCAACACCACCTTGTCACGCGCGTAGATCTGTTCCTGGCGATGCAAGGGCACATGATCCAGATACTTCGATCCCAGCACATGGGCCAGCAACGCCGGCGCTGCCAGACCGCGTTCGATCGGCTGTGCCGGCATCGGCGCAGTATGTACTGTCTCGCAATGACGGCAGCTGTATTTGGGGCGGATGTGGCGGCGCACGAAGAACTGCGCCGGAATGATGTCCAGTTGCTCGGCGACCTCTTCACCCATGGGAGTCAGTCCTGAGCCGCACGCCGGGCACGTGCAGGACGCCAATTCGTGCCGCACCTCGACCCGCGGTAACCAGTCGGGTAGCGGCTTGCGCTTGGGTTGGATCTTCGGTGGAGTCTGCGGTGGCGTGGTCTGTGGCGCGGTGGGTGCGCAGGCACCGGCCAATTGGTCCAGACGTGCTTCAGCAGCGGCGATGTCACCGTCGAGTTCAGCTTCCCACAAGCCGATCTGTTCGCTGCCGATGGCCTCGCTGGCCGCACCAAAGCGCCAGCGCTTCAAACGCGCCAACTCGAACTTCAGCTTGTCGATGTAGACCGACTGGTGCTTGATCTGAGTGGTCTGCGTTTCCAGTTGCGCAGTCTGCGTTTCGATCTGACGGCTCTGCTCGGAGATCTGTGCAAGGAGCGATGCCGTGAGCACTTTTAGCGCGCTGGCAGACTGGGGAATTCGGCTCGCTAATGGCATGCATATATAACGCACCACGCCCCTGGAAGTTGACTGCAATCAGGTTATTTGTCACTTCATTTACGACGATACTTACGAGGTGATTTGTCGTGTGCTTCATCACGCCATTGCCGGCTGCCAGGTGCGCACCGGCATGCGCCAATCGATGCCTTCGAGCAGCATCGATAGTTGTGCCGGGGTGAGCGAGACGCTGCCCAATTCGGCTTGCGGCCACACGAAGCGGCCACGCTCCAATCGCTTGGCCAGCAGGCACAGTCCCTGGCCGTCCCACCACAGGACTTTGATCAGATCGCCGCGTTTACCGCGAAACACGAACACGTGGCCAGAGTCGGGATTGGCGGTGAGCGCCGTTTGCACCAGCCCGGCCAATCCATCGAAGCCGCGCCGCATATCGGTGTGCCCGGCGGCCAACCATACCCGCGTGTTGGCTGGCAGGCCAATCATCGCATCAGGGTGTCGCGCAGGACCCGGACGACCTCGCGCAGAGCGGCGCTGTCGAAGTCGGCGCGCACCCGGATGCGGGCGCCCGCCAGGTCGATTTCGATCGCTTCGCCGGGCGGCACGCCGGCACCGCGCTTCGATGTCATCTCCTTCGATGCCGTGCCGGTAATAATGCGTACCGGCAACAGTCCATGCGCGCCGGTGGGCACAAGGTCGCGACGTCTATTGATGATCCATTTGCGCACCAGGTTGGCGTTGACCCCGTGCGCCAAAGCAACCCCGGCGACCGAGGCGCCGCGCACTTGGCACGCATCGACGACTCGCGCCTTGAATTCGGGGCTATGCCTGCGCTTGACCCGCCGCGCCGCAGCACCACTCTGCGAGCGCTCCATTTCAATGGTGTCCACCTTTTTCATGGTGGACACTATCGGACTACCGCGCTACGCTTTCAATGTGGGTTCGCCGCACGCTTACCTTTGCCGGTGGTGCGATCGTCGAGCAATTCAAGTAGATCGGTGCGTTCCGACTGGCCGATCGGCGCGAGGCCCCAATCATCGAGGATCAGCAGGTCGATCCGGGCGAGTTGCTGTAGGCGGCGACTGAAGCTGCCGTCGC
>JANNNT010000401.1:0-8517 GCA_031398685.1 Rhodocyclaceae bacterium
TTGAGTTGGGAGTCCGCCCTGAAAAACGCCATGCGCCAGGCCCCCGACTGTATCCTGATCGGCGAAATCCGCGACAAGGAAACCATGCAGGCGGCCATCGCCTACGCCCAGACCGGCCACCTGTGCCTGGCAACGCTACACGCCAACAACAGCTATCACGCGCTCAACCGCGTCATCAATTTTTTCCCGCTGGATAATCGTACCTCGCTTTATCTCGACCTCTCAGCCAGCCTGAAAGCCATCGTCTCGCAGCGCCTGGTCAAAAAACCCGACGGCAAGCGAACACCCGCCGCTGAAATCCTGCTCAATACCCGCCATGTCCAGGAATTGATCGAGCGTGGCGAGCTTCTGGCCGTCAAGGAGGCGATGGAGCAAAGTCTGGCACCCGGTTCGCAAACTTTCGAGCAGGATCTCTTCCGCCTTTATCGCGAAGGCACCATCACGCTTGACGAAGCACTTGGCAATGCCGACTCGCCAACCAACCTCTCCTGGCTGATCAACAATTCCGAAATCACCAGCGGCACTCAGAATGAGCAACTGCGCATCGAGGGGCCCCTCGATTTCTCGGAAACCAACGACGGCGGTACGTCGTTCAAGGAATTCACCCTGAGCCTCAACGATCCCCAGGAAGTAGAGTAGACAATGTCCAGTGACAGCACGCTCGACCTCACCGAACAACTGATTGCCTGCCGCTCCGTCACCCCCGTTGATGGCGGTTGCATGGGGATCATCAGCAAACGCCTGAAACACATCGGTTTCGACTGTGAGTTCATCAATCGCGGCGGCGTCACCAACCTGTGGGCGCGTCGCGGCACGAGCACCCCCCTTTTCTGCTTTGCCGGCCATACCGACGTTGTTCCGTCCGGACCGCTTGATCAGTGGGAGAGTGATCCTTTTCAGCCGACCCGGCGCGACGGCCTGCTTTACGGGCGCGGCGCGGCGGACATGAAAGCTTCGCTGGCGGCCTTTGTCACCGCGACCGAAGCCTTTGTTGCAGCACGCCCAGAGCATGGCGGCTCCATAGCTTTCCTGCTGACGTCCGATGAAGAGGGCGACGCGGTTGACGGTACGGTGGCCGTGACCGAAGCGCTCACCACTCGTGGTGTAACGCTCGACTACTGCGTCGTCGGCGAACCGTCGTCGGTCAATAGCCTCGGCGACACCATCAAGAACGGCCGTCGCGGTTCCTTGACCGGCAAGCTCACGGTCAAGGGAATTCAAGGCCACATCGCTTATCCGCAACTGGCGAAGAACCCGATTCACCTGGCTGCCCCGGCCATTGACGAACTGGCCAATACGCTCTGGGATCAGGGCAACGCGTTTTTTCCGCCAACCACCTGGCAGATTTCCAATATCCACGGCGGCACTGGTGTCAGCAACGTCATACCGGGCAGCGTGGGCATCCAGTTCAATTTCCGTTTCGCCACGTCCAGTACGCCGGAAGGATTGAAGGCAAGACTCACAGAAATTCTCGATCGCCACGGCCTCAACTACGACATCGACTGGACCCTCGGCGCCAAGCCTTTCCTCACCGGTCGCGGCGTGCTGGTTGAAGCATCGCTCAGGGCCATCAGCGAGGTGACGGGTATCGAAGCCGAGCTATCGACCTCCGGCGGCACCTCGGACGGCCGCTTCATTTCCGCAATTTGCCCGCAGATCATCGAGCTCGGCCCGCTCAACGCCAGCATCCACAAAATCGATGAATGCGTGGAAATCACCGCCCTGCCTCAGCTTTCAATTATCTATCGCCGCATTCTGGAGCAGTTGCTTTCCTGATATGTTTGAACAAGCCCAAAACGAACTCTCAACCCTGCGCGACCTGATGCGTTTCGCCGTCAGCCGTTTTACCGAAGCCGAGCTGTTTTTCGGCCACGGCACCGACAACGCCTGGGACGAAGCGGCCTACCTGCTGTTGCATACCCTGCATCTGCCGATTGATCGCCTTGATCCCTTCATGGATGCCCGCCTGACCAGCGACGAGCGCGCTGCCGCACTCAAGGTCATCGAACGCCGCATCGGCGAACGTGTTCCGGCCGCCTACCTGACCAACGAAGCGTGGCTCGGCGATTCCCGTTTCTATGTCGATGAACGGGTAATCGTTCCCCGCTCGCATATTGCGGAGTTGCTTCGCGAGCAACTCAGTCCCTGGGTCGATGATCCGTGGGCAGTGACTAGCGTGCTGGATTTATGCACCGGCTCGGGTTGCCTGGCCATCCTCGCCGCAGACGCTTTCCCCGAAGCGAACGTCGACGCCGTCGACCTCTCGCCCGACGCACTCGCCGTAGCTCGGCGCAATGTCGATGACTATGACCTCGGATCACGCCTCCAGCTCATTCAGTCCGACGCCTTTGCCGGGATAAAGGACAGAACCTACGACGTAATCATCTCCAATCCGCCCTACGTCAACGCCGAGTCGATGGCGGCCCTGCCCGAGGAATACCGTCGTGAACCGGAACTCGCGCTAGCCAGCGGTGAAGACGGCCTGGATTTCGTGCGCATTATCCTCAAAGAGGCGGCCATACACCTCAATCCCGAGGGGATACTGGTCGTCGAGATCGGACACAACCGGGATGAACTGGAGGTGGCGTTCCCGGAAACCCCGTTCACCTGGCTCGATACCAGCGCCGGGGATCAGTGTGTCTTCATGCTGCGCCGCGAGGATCTACCCGCCGGCGCGTAAGGCTTCCAGAGGTGGCGCACCGATCAATCGCGCCGCCGCAAACCAGCCGGCGCCGGTCACCAGCAGCGCACCGCCGAGCATCGCGGCCGGCGGTAGCCCATAGTTGATCGCCACTTCGAACTGGAATGCCTTGTTTGCCAACAACTGGCCGACACCCATGGCCCCCAGCGATGCGATCAACCCGGCCAGGCCGCCTATGGCCGCAAATTCGGCCAGCAAGGCGCGCCGCAACTGCTCGCGTCGTGCGCCCAGCGCCCGCATTACCGCCAGTTCGTAACGTCTCTCCTCGGCCGCCGAGGCCAGTGCCGCATAGAGCACGATGATTCCGGCCAGCAGCGTAAACAGAAAGACGAACTGAACGGCCTGCGCCACCTGATCCATGATCGACTGCAACTGCCGCACAATCGCGGCGACATCGACTACGGTCAGGTTCGGAAATTCGCCGATCAGGTGATTCACGAAATCGGCCTTGTCGGGCGCCAGATAGAAACTCGTTATCCAGCTTGCCGGATAGGGCTGCAATACGGTAGGCGGGGTCAACACGAAAAAATTTACCCGCATTGAATCCCAGTTGAGTTTGCGCAGACCGAGCACCTGCATCCCGACCGTCTCGCCACCAATAACAAACTCAAGCTGATCGCCGATTTTCAGACCCAGCGTCTTCGCCAACCCGTCCTCAACCGAAGCCAGTCCCTTGTCGCGTTCGGCGGCTGAGAACCAGCGCCCAGCAGTCATAGCATTACCCGGCGGCAAATCCATCCGATAGGAGAGGTTGAACTCCCGGTCGATCAGACGCTTCGCTCGTTCGTCTTCATAGCTCTCCGGGCTGACTTCGAGCCCATTGACTCGGGCCAGACGCCCACGCACCATCGGCGCAAACTCCGCGCCCACACTCTTTTCAGCGAAAACCCGCCGCACGCCGTCAAGCTGATCCGGCTGGATATTCACGACAAAGCGATTCGGTGCCTCGGGCGGGATGGCTCGACGCCAGGCATCCAGCAAATCGTTGCGTGTTACGGTCAGCAAGAGCAGCGCCATGAAACCCAGCGCCAAGGCGACAATCTGTACCACACTCGCGGCCGAGCGTCGTTCCAGGCTGGCCAGGCCGTAGCGCCAGCCAATGCCCCCTTGCCCTGTTCTTGATCGCGCACTGCCGCGCGCCAAGGCGGCCAGACGGATCGCCCCGCGCCCCACCAGCGCAAAAACGAACATCGCCCCTGAAAAACCCCCGACGACGTAAGCACCAAGACGGATTTCTCCCGCCACCCAGAACATCAGACCGGCCAACGCCGCAAATCCCAGCGCATATCCGCCAATCAAACGCGATGGTGGCAAAGCACCTTTTGAAAATTCGCGACGTAACACTCGCAGTGTCGACACGCTTTTTAGCTGCAGCAGCGGCGGCAGGGAAAACCCGAACAGCAGCAGCACACCAATGACACTGCCTTGCAGTGCGGGCATCAGGCCGGGTTGGGGCAACGCCGTCGCCAGCAACTGGGCGAGCCACGCATAAAGGGCAAAATGCGCAAGATAGCCGATGGCACAGCCCAACACGGCGGAGAGTACACCGAGCAATGCAAACTGGCCAACATAGACACGCAACAGAAAACCCTGTGTCGCCCCCAGGCAGCGCATCACCGCACAGGGGTCAAGATGCCGTTGCATGTAGCGTCGCGAAGCCAGGGCTATAGCGACGGCGGCCAGTACAACCGTTAGCAGGGCCGAAAGGCCGAGAAATTTCTGTGCCCGCTCAAGCGCCCTGCGAATTTCCGGACGGGCGTTCAGTGCGTCTTCGATTCGTTCGCCACGCTCAAGTGATTTGTCAACTATAGTACGTAACGCATTGATAGATTTCAAATCTCCAGCCAGAAGAAGTCGATAGGAAATGCGACTGCCAGGCTGGACCAACTGAGTCGATTCGAGATCGACGATATTCATCAGGAGACGCGGCGCAACGCTGAAGAAATTGACGCCACGATCGGGCTCCAGCGTCAGCACGGCCGCAACACGCAACGTCTTGCGACCTACCGAGATTTCATCCCCCGCCCCGGCCGACAGCGCCGAAGCCAGCCGTTCGTCAATCCAGATCGTTCCCGGAAGAGGAATACCTTGGGCCGGTGAATCTGCCGCATTGCGTTCCGGAGCGATGCGCAGGCTTCCGCGCAGCGGGTAGCCTTCGGAAACAGCCTTGATCTCGGCCAACTGCGCACGCAGACCGTCGCCTTGACCGAGCGTGACCATGCTTGGGAAAGTGCGTGTTTCAGCCACGGCCAACCCCCGTTCGCGCGCATCGGCAGCCATTTTGGGCGGCCACGGATGATCGGCGATCAGAAGCAGATCGGCCCCGAGCAATTGATTCGCCTCGCGCTCCAGTGCCTGGCTCACCCGGTCGGCAAAAAAGCCAACGGCGGTCAGCGCGGCTATGGCAACCACCAGCGCGGCCACCAGCAGGCGTAGTTCGCCCGCCCGCGCGTCGCGGCGCAGCATGCGCAGAGCAAAGGTGAAGACGTTCATCTTATTCAAGGGGTACCGTTACGACCATGAAGACAAAAGCCTGGGCGCTCGCTTAAGCGTTCAAAGTACTCGGCCAACGCTGGAAAAACCGGGTGTTCGATGGGCGTCATGAACCAACGGTTGATCGACAGGCCAATAACAATGTCGGCCAGTGTGAAGGTGCTGCCTGTAACAAAGGCACCGGTCTTCGACAACTGCACTTCAAGAATGCCCATACGGCGGTTCCAGTTCTCTACACTTGCCCTGATGGCGACTGCATCCGTGTGCTCAGGACTTTTCCGTACCAGGCCCATGAAGGCATAGCGCCAGGCCGTGTTGAGTTCGGTCGCCTGCCAGTCCATCCACTGTTCGACAAGAGCGCGCGCCTGTGCTTGTTTGGGCAAAAGATCAAACCGGTGGTGCCGAGCGGCCAGATACCGGCAGATCGCATTCGACTCCCAAAGCACGAAGGTCTCCTCGCGGATGACGGGAACCATTGCATTCGGATTCAAGGCGAGGAACTCGGGAACCAGGGTTGAACGGAAGCCTGAACCCCATTGTTCAAGCTCGTAGGGCAGATCAAGCTCAGCACAGAGCCAGAGCACCTTGCGGACATTGATAGACGAAGATTTGCCGAGGATTTTGAGCATGGCAGGAATTTTTTAAAAGGGACTAATCCAGTTCGCGCAAGCGTTCAACCGCTTCTTCAACGCGACGCACGGCGATCACCTCAATTCCGGCAATCGGATGTTTGGGTTTGTTGGCTTCCGGAATCATCGCTCGGGTAAAACCGAGCTTGGCGGCTTCCTTGAGACGCTCCTGCCCACGCGGTGCCGGGCGAATTTCGCCGGCCAGACCAACTTCACCAAATACTATAAGTTTACTCGGCAATGCTTTGTTTTTAAGTGAAGAAACAATTGCAAGAAGCACCGAAAGATCAGCTGCCGGCTCGGCGATCTTGACTCCGCCCACCGCGTTGACGAAGACATCCTGATCGAAGCAGACGATACCCGCGTGACGATGCAGAACGGCCAGCAGCATCGCCAGACGCTGCGCATCAAGGCCGACCGTCAGGCGTCGCGCGTTGCCGTGCGACTGGTCGACCAAAGCCTGAATTTCGACCAGCAATGGTCGGGTTCCTTCCTGCGTGACCAGCACGCAAGAGCCCGGAACGTCCTGCCCGTGCTGTGAAAGAAACATCGCCGAGGGGTTGTTTACCCCCTTCAGCCCCTTGTCGGTCATCGCGAAAACACCGATTTCATTGACTGCACCGTAACGGTTCTTCACGGCGCGGATCAGGCGGAAGCTCGAATGTGTGTCGCCCTCGAAATAGAGCACGGTATCGACGATATGTTCCAGCACACGGGGCCCGGCCAGTGCGCCCTCCTTTGTGACGTGCCCGACCAGAATGATGGTGATCCCCGTCTGCTTGGCCAGTCGCGTGAGTTGCGCCGCACATTCGCGTACCTGTGCCACCGATCCGGGTGCGGAACTGAGTTGATCCGACCACAGGGTCTGGATCGAGTCGATGACCGCCACTTGCGGCCTTACCGACTGCAGCGTGGCGAGGATCTTTTCCAGATTGATTTCGGCCAGAAGCTTGAGTTTTTTGGTATCGAGCGCGAGCCGCCGGGCGCGCATGGCGATCTGCTGGCCGGACTCCTCGCCGCTGACATAAAGGACATGGTGCGCACCCGACAGTTCTGACAGAGCCTGCAGGAGCAAGGTACTTTTGCCAATGCCCGGATCGCCGCCGAGCAACACGACACCGCCGGCCACCAGCCCGCCGCCGAGCGCCCGGTCAAACTCGCCTATGCCGGTCGGCAGTCTGTCCTCTTCGCGCGCCTCTATCTCCGAGAGCGTTTGCAGCCTGGCCGTGCCGCCCAGCGCGGCAAAGCGGCTGTTGCTGGCCGGAGCGGTTTCGGCGATGGTTTCGACCAGTGTGTTCCAGACCTCGCACCCCGGACACTGTCCCTGCCACTTGGGCGTGCTGGCCCCGCATTCGGTGCAGGAGTAGACGGTTTTTGCCTTGGCCATGCTTAATCCTCGATCACAGGCTTGCACCTTGCCAGTGAACAAAATGGCACATGGGTAATGTGACAACAGTGACGAGGGGCCGCAGGGTCAATGGCTTGAATCGGACGAGGCATGGGGCAGGTGATTCCTTGACGGTTTTGTGCTCGGACCGAGCGTATCGGTCGCATTTTACTCCAGCACAAGACTACGGCTAACCCCGGAAAACGTGAATCAGCCCGGCTAACCAACTTCTGCGCTTTCATGGTATAAATCCGCCACTTCATAAGAGCGGTATCTGATTCCTCAATGCCCTTCGGCTTTTACATCATCATGGCGGCGCAGTTTTTTTCTGCGCTCGCGGACAACGCACTGCTCATCGTTGCCATTGCCGCTCTGCGCGAAATGGATGCTCCGCCAGCCTACGAGCCGCTGCTGAAAACGTTCTTTACCGTCTCCTACGTTGCCCTGGCCGCTTTTGTCGGGGCATTTGCCGACTCCATGCCCAAATGGCGTGTGATGTTCATCAGCAACACGGTCAAGATCATCGGCTGCGGCATGATGTTCTTTGACGTCCACCCCCTGCTGGCCTATGCCATCGTCGGTCTCGGTGCCGCCTCGTATTCGCCGGCCAAATACGGGATCATGACCGAATACCTGCCGCATCGCCTGCTCGTGGTTGCCAACGGATGGATCGAGGGACTGACTGTCGGTGCCATCATTCTGGGCGTCGTCATCGGCGGCACCCTGATCCAGCCGTCAATTGCAATCAACCTGCTGTCCTTCGATTTCGCCGTGATCGATACGGGAATCGACACCGTCAGCGAAATGGCGCTTTGCTTTGTCGGCGTCTTCTATATGCTGGCTTCGATCTTCAATCTTTATATCCCGGATACCGGCGTCGATCACAAGCCGCTGCACAAGAATCCGTGGTATCTGATCCGGGAATTCAACCACTGCCTGTCGCTGCTCTGGCGTGATCGCCTCGGGCAAATTTCCCTGGCGGTAACCACCCTCTTCTGGGGAGCCGGTGCTACCTTGCAGTTCATCGTGATCAAATGGGCCGAAGTCGCGCTGCAACTTGATCTTTCCAAGTCCAGCATGCTTCAGGGAGTCGTCGCGGTTGGCGTTGCTCTGGGCGCGGTCGGCGCGGCCAGAGCCATCACGCTACGCAAAGCAATTCGTGTGATCCCACTCGGCATCGCGATGGGAATCATCGTACTGGTGATGAACTTCGTCCATTATGTGTGGCTGGCTGTTCCGCTGCTGATCATCATCGGAGCGCTCTCTGGCTACTTTGTCGTGCCGATGAACGCCCTGCTCCAGCACCG
>JANNNT010000247.1:0-9809 GCA_031398685.1 Rhodocyclaceae bacterium
AGGGCATATGCGGCTCATGGCGATGACGCGGACCATTCAGGAAATGGTCATCGATGCCGGTACCGATCCCACGCTACGCCAGCAACTTGAACAAGCCAGCGCCATACGGGAATTTGCCAGCAAGGAACTTGCGCTGCCGAATAACCGCAGCTACCGTTCCTTTGCCGACCTCGGACGTCCCTACGTCGTCTGGAATGTCTTTTCAGCCCCGGAACTCTCTGTTGAGTTGCAGCAGTGGTGCATGCCCTTCATTGGTTGCGTCAACTATCGTGGCTACTATAAGCAGAGCGACGCCGAGCTTTATGCCAGCGAGTTGAGGCGCACAGGTGCCGACATCTACGTCGCCGGAATTTCCGCCTATTCCACCCTCGGCTACTTCAACGATCCGGTGCTGAACACCTTCCTGCACAGCGGCGACCAGGGCGTTGCCCGAATCGTTTTCCATGAACTTGCCCATCAACTCATCTACGCCCAGGGCGATTCCGCCTTCAACGAATCGTTTGCCACCGCTGTCGAGATTGAAGGCATGCGCCGCTGGCTGAGCCAAATGGCGAAGCCGGAACGGCTGCGAGAATTTGAGAGGCAACTGGAACGCAAGGCACAGTTCCATCGGCTGGTGGCAGACACCCGCGAGAAACTGGAAAACATCTATGCCTCATCGCTGTCGTCCGACGCGCAGCGACGTGCCAAATCCGAAATGATCGCGGAAATGAAGCAAATCTACGCTGACCTGAAAGCGAGTTGGGGCGGCTACGGAGGGTACGACGCATGGTTCAGTCAGCCGCTGAATAACGCCACCCTGAGTTCCGTCAGCCTGTACACGAAATGGGTTCCGGCATTTCAAGCCCTGCTCAAAGAGGAAAGGGGAGACCTGCCCCGCTTTTACCGGCGTGTTGCTGAACTTGCCGGCTTGTCGAAGACTGAACGAACGGCGGCGCTCGACCTGCTCCTGCCGAACCGCTCGGCCTTTCGAGATTAAGTGTCAGTTACATTTCTCTGGGGAAACACTGAGCACTCAGGCCGGTCACCGTTTTCCGTTATTTGCACACGCCTGTTACAGAGCGTTACTCGCTACGGGTCAACTAAACCTCCCGGTCTACGTTATTAGGGCATAGCCTCACTATTCCCCGGAGCCCTAAATGATCGTCAACCAAAAAGAATCCACGCTGTTCATCCAGTCGCTTAAACGTGCTGGCATCCTGATTGGAAACGAACGAGAAGTCATTGAACGCCTCGGCGAGGCTCGTGAATGGCGCTACGCTTTCAGTACGCTCGCCCGGCAAGGCAAAACGCTCGGGATCTGGTTTGCTGCGGGTGCCCGGACGCGCTCAATCCAGTTGAAGCGTCTGTTTGCCAAGTACAACTTCCCGGGTAACGCCGAGCTTGCCTTTGAAGCCAGCCTACAAGGGTAATGTACCGGGTTCTCGTCGTTTGCGGACTTACGCCGCCATGACAAACCGGTAGCCAATCCCCGACTCGGTGATGATGTGTTTGGGCATCGACGCCTCCACTTCGATTTTCTTGCGCAGGTTGGCCATATGTACCCGGACGTAATGGGTATCTTCGGCATGTCCCGGCCCCCAGACAACCTTCAACAACTGCCGATGAGTGACCACCCGGTTGGGTTGTGCCGCCAGGTAGGTCAGCAAGCGGTACTCGATCGGCGTCAGGTGCATCGGCTGACCAGCGCGTTCGACGACGCGACGGGGCAAATCAATGCAAATGTCGCCAAATCGAATCAGCGGTTCGCCCGTCGCGGCCTGTTGCAGTTGACGTCTCAGTTGGGCACGAACACGGGCCATCAGTTCGCCGGCGCCGAAGGGCTTGACCAGATAATCATCGGCGCCCGCGTCCAGCGCGGCGATCTTGTCGGCTTCGCCGCTGCGAGCGGATAAAACGATGACCGGGCAGGTCGACCATCCGCGCAGGTCTCGGATGAAATCGACGCCGTCGCCGTCGGGCAAGCCGAGATCCAGTACCACCAGTTCCGGGCGCCGCGTTCCGGCTTCGATCAGCCCGCGCTTGATGGCGTCTGCCTCGAAGGCCTCATGCCCTTCGCTTTCCAGGGCCATGCGCACAAAGCGCCGGATGTCGGCTTCGTCTTCAACGATCAATACCCTGGCTCTGATTTCACTCATGTCGTGTTGCCCTTCAGTTGCCGGACTCGGCAAACGTTTCAACGCCGGCTGACAGGCCTCCATCATCACTCGGCGGCTGGCCTCGGGGAAGTGTCAGAATGAACCTCGCTCCGCCGGTGTCCCGCGTCTCGCCGCGAATTGTCCCGCCATGGGCTTGCATTATCGCGCGACAAATGGCCAGTCCCAAACCAACGCCGGGCGTCGCGCTTTCCCTTTTGCCGCGTTCGAATTTCTCGAAAATGGCATCTTCACGCCCACTCGGCAAACCCGGCCCTTGATCACTGAGGGTGACCACCACGCTGTCGCTCTCGGCCCGGGCTTTGATCTCGATCGGGCTATGCGCGGGCGTGTATTTGCCCGCGTTTTCCAGCAGGTTGACCAGCACGCGCTCGATCAGGACGGCATCCAGGTGCAACAACGGCAGCTCGGGCGCCAGGTGCACCTTGAGCGGCCGCCCCTCCAGCACCGAGGCGCAGGCCCCGATGGCGCTACCGACCACTTCCTCCAGCGGTTGCCACTGACGATTCAGTTGTACGGCGCCAGATTCCAGGCGCGCCATGTCCAGTAGATTGCCGACCAAGGCGTTCATGCGCATCGCTGAATTGCGCATGGCCAAAATCAGTTCCTGCTGCTGATCGGTTGGCGGCGGTTTGGTCAGTTGCACCGTATCGGCCAGTCCGACAAGCGCCGCCAGAGGCGTGCGCAGGTCATGGGAAATGGCTGACAACAGCGAGTTGCGCAGCCGTTCCGACTCCATCTGCACCGTGGTTTTCTGCGCCACATCGATATAGTGGATGCGCTCAATGGAGATGGCCATCAGCGAGGCGCAGGTGTCGAGCATGCGGCGCTGTTCCGGGGCCAGCAGCCCGCTTCCTGTGGGCTCTACCGCCATCACGCCGCGCAAGCGCATCGTGGCCTTTAACGGCAACACCAGGCACTTGCTGGAGGGTAAGGTGTCCGTCCCCCGCCCGGCGGCTTCGCCGCGCTCAAACGCCCATTGCGCAACACCCATGTCAGCCTCGGTAGTGGCTCCCGGTATTACCTTGAGCTGATCCTGATCATCGGCGACCAGTACGGCCGCCTTGACACCAAATTCCATGGCCAGAAAGCGCGCCCCAATTTCGGCGACCTGCTCCACCATCAATGCGGCCGAGAGATCGCGCGACATTTCATAGAGGCCCCTTACGCGCTGTTCCCGTTCCGTAACCGCCTCAACCTGTAATTTCAAGCCCGCCGTAAGCTGGCCAACGACCAGGGCCACGACCAGCATGACAACAAAGGTGAGGAGGTATTGGACATCAGTCACCGCAAACGAGAAGCGGGGCGGAACAAAGAAGAAGTCGAACAGACCGACACCTACGAAGGCGGCGAAAACGGCGGGGCCGCGACCATACAACAGGGCGACTCCGACCACGGCGAGCAGGAACAGCATGACAATATTGGTCAGTTCAAGCACATCCAGCAAGGGGGTCGCCAACAACGCGGTGGCGGCACAAACGATTCCGGCGATCGCATACCCGCTCCACCGGATTTGAGGATGAACGACAGGCGTATCTGCACTGGAGGGTTTTACCGGGACACTTTTGGGGAGCGCTACCCGCAGGACATCCAGATCATCCACCTCGGCTTCAATGGCTTCACCAATGGTCCGTAGCCCCGGCCAACGCCAGCGACGCTCGGTGCGCCCCATGACCAGCCGCGACAGGTTGTGTTCCCGGGCATAGCGTACCAGGGCCGGAGCAATGGCGGGAACCGACAGGACAGCGGTTGTGGCTCCGAGATCCTGAGCCAGTTTCAGCACCCGGAGTACGTCCTGGCGCCGGCGCTCGTTGGCTGCATGCGTTGTAGGCGCTTCGACATGAACCGCGTGCCATGTCACGTCGAGCTGAGCGGCCAGGCGCGCGCAACTGCGTACAATTTTCTCCCCGTGTTCACCCGGCCCCACGCAAGCCAGAAGCGATCCGCGGTTGGCCCACACCGGCGCCACTGAACTGCGGCGCCTATAGGCCTGCATTTCACCGTCCACGCGATCGGCGGTGCGCCGCAGTGCCAGCTCGCGCAGCGCCAGCAGATTGCCCTTGCGGAAGAAGTTTTTCGACGCATGATCCGCCTGCTGAGGCAAGTACACCTTGCCCTGGCGCAAGCGTTCGATCAACTCGTCGGGTGGGAAGTCAACCACCACCACCTCGTCCGCTTCATCGAAAATGCGATCCGGCACGGTTTCCCAAACACGAATTCCGGTAATGCCGCTGACAATGTCGTTGAGGGTTTCCAGATGCTGGACATTGACCGTCGAATAGACATCGATGCCTGCCGCCAGCAATTCCTCCACGTCCTGCCAGCGCTTCGGGTGGCGCGAGCCCGCCACATTGGAGTGCGCCAGTTCGTCCATCAGGATGATGGCCGGCTTGCGCGCCAGGGCGCCGTCCAAGTCGAATTCCTTGAGCACTCGGTCGCGGTAGGGAATGTCCCGCAGAGGAAGCCGCTCCAGGCCGTCAGCCATGACCTCGGTTTCCATGCGGCCGTGGGTTTCCACCACGCCGATGACCACATCCACATTCTGCAGCAGTTGCTGCCGCGCGACGCCGAGCATGGCGTAGGTCTTGCCCACGCCGGCCGAGGCACCGAAGAAAATTCTCAGCTTGCCGCGCCGGGCCTTGGCCTCTTCGGCATTCAGTCGATCCAGCAACTGGTCGGGATCGGGACGTTGATCTGACATGGTTTTCTTGTCCTTAGAGCCAGCCAGCGCGTTTGAAGCGGATGTAAAGGAAAATACAGGCCGAAGTGATGACGAATATGGCCGTTGGGTAACCGTACTTCCATTGCAATTCGGGCATGACCTCGAAATTCATCCCCCAGATTCCGGCTAAAGCGGTGGCGACGGCGAAGATGCCGGCCCAGGCCGCCAGCCTCTTGTTCACTTCGCTCTCCTCGATGGTCACCATGGAGAGGTTGACCTGGATGGCGGTGCCGATGGTTTCCCGGATGTTTTCGATCGAGGCGTTGATGCGGGTCAGGTGGTCATAGACGTCCCGGAAATAATCCCGGCTGTTGGCGCACACGGCGGGTCCGCGGCCGCCGGAGAGCTTGCCGGCGGCTTCCATCAGGGGAGCGACGGCATGTTTGAGCAGCGTGATCTTGCGCTTCAGATCGTAGAGGCGCTCAATGTTGGCTCGCGCCGCGCCTTTGGCAAAAATCTGCTCCTCGATCTCCTCCAGTTCCGACTCCAGCCGGTCCATGATGGGAAAATAGCGGTCCACCACCGCGTCCATCAAGGCATAGAAGACGAAACCGGACCCATGCTCGAGCAATTTGGGTTCCCGTTCGCAGCGTTCGCGCACCCCGAGGAAATGCTGCTGGCTGTGGTTCCTGACCGACAGAACGTAGTTGCGGCCGACAAAGACGTTCACTTCGCTCACACTGAACTCACCCTTGGTCAGTTCCAGCTGGTGCATGACAGCGAAGAGCGAGTCGCCGTACTCCTCGATCTTGGGTCGCTGGTGGCCATGGCGGGCATCTTCCACGGCCAGGTCATGCAGATCGAACTCTTCCTTCATCTGATCCAGTTCGTGCGACGTGGCATCGCTCAGAGCCACCCAGACGAAGCAACTCGGCCTTTCCAGGTAATCGCTGATTTCCTCGACCGACAAGTCAGCCAGACGCGATCCGTTTTCGTAGGCAACACAGTTGATTAGCACGGTTCATCCTTCATTTTTTCGACAGGCGCTATCTTGCGCGCTTTGGGTTATTTCGGCGAGCACTCTGGCGCGCACCGGTCCGGGGGAAACCGTCTTGCAGTGAGGGGAACAGGTCAGCTGTCGGCCATAGAGCAGGCGATCCCACACGGAATTTCAAACGTGTCATTTCTCGAAACAATGCCGATGCAGAGGTGTGAGTTCATGCTCTTTTTCTCTTTCGATAAACAAACAACCGACCAAACTACGATACGACTACCAGGCAAGCCCATGTCAGGATTCTGAAAAAAGGCGGGTGGAGCTTATAAAAATATCATAAAAATGGGTGAGCTCGGAATCAGGAGGTAAGCGTCCAGGTTTCGAACAAGCGCTTGACGTCCAACGCGTGCTGGCACAAGTGCAAACGTTCTCGAAGCTGTCGATCGGAGAACATTTGCGTCGCGTCGGCCAGAATTCCGAGATGCTCTTCAGTTGCTTGCTTGGGCACCAAAAGGACAAGAACGTCGGACACCGGCTTGCCGTCCGGGGCATCGAAGGGAATCGGCAATTTGAGGCGCACGTAAGCCACCTGTATCCGCTCAAGATTCTTGACACGGGCATGGGGAATGGCAACCCCCTTACCCAGGCCGGTCGATCCGGCTAGTTCGCGCCGGGAAAGGCTCTCTGCCACCCACGCCTGCGGCATGGCATGCTCGCGCTCCATATGCCGGCCGATTTCTTCAAAAAGCTGGGGTTTGCTTGAAACATCCAGGTCGAGGAGGATGTCTTCAAGCCGGAGAAGATCAGCGAGGGTGCTCAATGTGGGTTCCTCCATGGGGTGATGAATCCGCCATGATACGAGCAAACGGTGGGGGAGCGGCCCGCTTCCCCTATTGGTTGCCTGGCGTTCAGGCATGGGCCTGACCTCTTCGCTCTCGATCTCTCTGTGTTTCATTAACGAGGGGAATCTAGCGCGATATTGAGATTGAGCACGTTCACCCGGGGTTCGCCGAAGACGCCCCATTGCCGGCTTTCCGTGTTCTGTTCGACGAGCGTCTTGACGACTTCAGGCTGGAGCTTGCGAGCCTTGGCGACACGCTCGATCTGGTAGTCGGCGGCAGCCGGGCTGATGTGCGGGTCGAGACCGCTGGCCGAAGCGTTGACCAGATCAGCCGGGATTGGCCGGGTGTTGTCGGGGTCGGCGGCCTTCAGGGTCTCTATCCTGCCCTTAACGGCATCGGTCAGCGCCGGATTAAGCGGGCCCTGGTTGGAGCCGCTGGAGGCGGAGGCGTTGTACGGCATTGGTCCAGTGGCCGACGGCCGACCCCAGAAGTATTTGGGATCGGTGAAGTTCTGTCCGATCAGCCGCGAACCCACCGCTTTGCCATCCTTGATGATCAGGCTGCCATTCGCCGCCTCGGGAAACGCTACTTTTGCGATGCCGGTGACGACCAGGGGATAGGCCACGCCGGTAATTGCGGTGAGTAGCACGAAGAGGCTGATAGCGGGACGTAATAAAGTTTTCATGAGTGTTCTCCGAAATTCCAGGTTTTTCAGGCCAGACCGACGACGGTTATGAGCATGTCGATGGCCTTGATGCCGATGAAGGGAACGATGACGCCGCCCAGGCCGTAAATCGCCAGGTTCTGCCGCAGCAGCGTCGCCGCTCCGAGCGGGCGGTACTTGACGCCCTTGAGGGCGAGCGGGATAAGGAAGACGATGATCAGGGCGTTGAAGATCACCGCCGAGAGGATCGCCGACGACGGGCTGGCCAGTCCCATGACGTTGAGGGCGGCCAACTGCGGGTAGGTGGTGACGAAGGCCGCCGGGATGATGGCGAAGTACTTGGCGATGTCGTTGGCGATACTGAAGGTGGTCAGCGAACCGCGTGTCATCAGCATCTGCTTGCCGGTTTCGACGACTTCGAGGAGCTTGGTCGGATTGGAATCCAGATCGACCATGTTGCCGGCTTCCTTGGCCGCCTGGGTGCCGGTGTTCATGGCTACCGCCACGTCGGCCTGGGCCAGCGCCGGGGCGTCGTTGGTGCCGTCGCCGGTCATGGCCACCAGCCGACCCTCGGCCTGGTATTGGCGAATGAGTGCCAGTTTGGCTTCCGGCGTGGCTTCCGCGAGAAAGTCATCGACGCCGGCCTCGGCCGCGATGGCCGCCGCCGTCACCTTGTTGTCGCCGGTCACCATGATGGTCTTGATGCCCATCTTGCGCAGCTCGGCAAAGCGCTCCTTGATGCCGCCCTTGACGATGTCCTTAAGCTCGATGACGCCCAGCACTCGGGTACCGTCAGCGACTACCAATGGCGTGCTGCCACGGCGGGCGACGGCATCGACCTGAACTGATGCCGACTTGGGAAAGCTGCCGCCCAAGGCTTCGACGTGCTTCTTGATGGCCTCCGCCGCGCCCTTGCGGATCTGGCGCTCGGCCATATTCACCCCGCTCATGCGGGTGTTGGCCGAGAAATGCACGAAGTGGGCCTCCAGACCCTGTATATCCCGCTCGCGCAACTGGAAGCGTTGCTTGGCCAGGACCACGATGCTGCGGCCTTCCGGGGTTTCGTCGGCGAGCGAGGCGAGTTGGGCGACGTCGGCCAATTCGGCTTCGGTGACGCCGTCGGCGGGCAGGAAGGTAGACGCCTGGCGGTTGCCGAGGGTGATGGTGCCGGTCTTGTCGAGCAGCAGCACATCGACGTCGCCGGCCGCTTCAACCGCGCGGCCGGAGGTGGCGATGACGTTGGCCTGCATCATGCGGCTCATGCCGGCCACCCCGATAGCCGAGAGCAGCCCGGCGATGGTGGTCGGAATCAGGCAGACGAGGAGGGCGATGAGCACCGTGATGGTGACTGGAGCGCCTGCCTGGCCGGCTTCATTGGCCAAATTCGCACCGAAGATGGAGAACGGCAACAGAGTCACCGTTACAACCAAAAACACGATGGTCAGGGCCACCAGCAGGATGGTCAAGGCGATTTCGTTTGGCGTTTTCTGGCGCTTGGCGTTTTCCACCATGGCGATCATGCGGTCCACGAAGGTTTCGCCAGGGTTGACGCTGACGCGCACCACGATCCAGTCGGACAGCACCCGTGTGCCGCCGGTGACGGCCGAGAAATCGCCGCCGGATTCGCGGATGACCGGTGCCGATTCGCCGGTGATGGCGGATTCGTCGACCGAGGCCACACCTTCGATGACCTCGCCGTCGGCGGGAACGGTGTCGTGAGCCTGAATCAGGATCACGTCGCCTTTGCGCAGATCGTCGGACTGAACCAATTGCCACTTGCCGCCAAACTTCGGCTCGGACAGCTTCTTGGCCCAGGTTTCTTTCTTGAGGCCGCGCAGGGATGAAGCCTGAGCCTTGCTGCGTCCTTCCGCCAGGGCCTCGGCAAAGTTGGCGAAGAGCACGGTGAACCACAGCCACAGCGCAACAGCAAGGATGAATCCGGCCGGGGCTTCCCCCTCGCCGCCCAGCGCCTGAACCCAGAGGATGGTGGTCAGGATGCTGCCCACATAGACGACGAACATCACCGGATTGCGCCATTGCACGGCCGGGTTCAGTTTTCTAAACGAATCAGCGATGGCTGGAAGCGCCAATTCAGGGTCAAGCAGGGTAAACGTTTTGCGAGTCATTATGATCTCCCGTGGCTCAGTGAGCAGCGCCGAGCACGAGGTGCTCGATAACCGGGCCCAAAGCCAGCGCCGGTACGTAGTTCAAAAGACCGACCAGCAGCACGACGCCGATCAGCAAGGTAACGAACAGCGGCCCGTGCGTCGGCAGCGTGCCTTCGGTGACGGCCAGGCGTTTCTTGGCGGCCAGCGAACCGGCGATGGCCAGCACCGGAACGATCACACCGAAACGACCGAACCACATCGCAATCCCCAGCAGGGTGTTGTAGAAGGGCGTGTTGGCGGAAAGGCCGGCGAAGGCGCTACCGTTGTTGTTGGCGGCTGACGTAAAGGCATAGAGGATTTCCGAGAAGCCATGGGCGCCCGGG
>JANNNT010000252.1:0-1892 GCA_031398685.1 Rhodocyclaceae bacterium
TCAGTAATTCACCTTTTTCTCGACAAACCGGAACTGCACCACGGTCAGCACGACGACGATCACCATCAGCACCACCGACTGCGCGGCTGAACCGCCAAGGTCCATGGCCTTGAAGCCGTCGTAATACACCTTGTAGACCAGAATGGCCGTGTCCTTGCCCGGGCCGCCTTGTGTGGCGGCGTCGATGATGGCAAAGGTATCGAAGAAGGCATAGACGATGTTGATGACCAGCAGAAAGAAGGTGGTTGGAGAAAGCAGCGGAAAAACGATGGTCCAGAAACGCCGCCAGGGGCGTGCACCGTCAATGGCGGCGGCCTCGATCAGCGATTTCGGGATGCTTTGCAGACCGGCCAGAAAGAACAGGAAGTTGTAGGAAATCTGTTTCCAGACCGCGGCCATGACAACCAGGGTCATGGCATGGGTGCCGTTAAGCAGATGGTTCCACTCCAGTCCCATGGCGCGCAGCCCGTACGACACCACGCCCACACTGGGCGCAAACATGAACAGCCACAAGACGCCGGCGACGGCCGGTGCAACCGCGTAGGGCCAGATCAGAAGCGTCTTGTAGATCAGCGCCCCCTTGACAATGCGATCCGCGAATACAGCGAGCATCAGCGAGAGGCTGATTCCCGCAACCGCGACCGAAACGGAGAAAATCGCCGTGGTGACGAACGACGCGAGGTAGGTTTCGTCGTTCCACAGGTTGATGAAGTTCTCGAGCCCGACCCATTCGACCGAGGTGCCGAATGCGTCAGACTGTTGAACCGACTGCAGCAAAGCCTGAGCCGCAGGCCAGAAGAAAAACGCCACGATGATAAAGACCTGAGGCGCAATCAGCGCCCAGGGGAGCCATCCTGATTGGAATACGACGCGTTTTTCCACTGGATTTTTTGTCCTTTAACCCTTCTTGTTGGCTTTTTCGAAACGCTCCAGCATTTCGTTGCCGCGTTTCACGATGGCATCCAGTGCCTCTTGAGCCGTTTTCTTGCCGCCCCAGACCTGCTCGAGTTCCTCGTCCTCAATGGTACGAATCTGCACGTAGTTACCCAGACGGATACCACGCGACTTGTCGGTGGTCTTGCGGATCATCTGGTTGGGGGCGACGTCGGTACCTGGGTTTTCCTTATAGAAACCGGATTTCTCTGTAAGTGCAAAGGCCGCCGTGGTGATCGGCAAATACCCCGTGCGCTTGTGGCTGGCGGATTGCACCTCGGGGCTGGAGACGTAGTTGAAAAAGGCGGCGACGCCTTTGTATTCCTCCGGCTTCTTGCCGGCCATGACCCACAGGCTGGCGCCGCCAATCACCGTGTTTTGCGGTGCGCCCGGCACATCCGGGTAATAGGGCAGGGGTGACAGACCAAAGGCAAACTTGGCATTTTTCTTGACGTTGCCGTAAAAGCCCGACGAGGTGGTGATCATGGCGCACTCGCCGGAAATAAAGCTCGGTTCCGGCACATTGGCCCGGCCCTTGTAGACAAACAGGCCTTGCTTGGCCATATTGGACAAGTTCTCGATGTGACGCACGTGCAGCGGTGAATTGACTTTCATGCGCGCATCCATGCCGTTCAGGCCATTGCCCTTGGTGGCAAATTCCACGTTGTGCCAGGCCGAGAAACTCTCCAGCTGGGTCCAGCCCTGCCAGGCAATGGTCAGAGGGCATTTGTGGCCATTGGCCTTGAGCTTGGCGGCGGCCAATGCCACCTCAGGCCAGCTGGCGGGTGCCTTCTCGGGGTCCAGGCCCGCAGCTTTGAAAGCGTCCTTGTTGTAGTAGAAAACCGTGGTCGAGCTGTTGAGCGGGAAACTCAGCATCTGGCCGTTGGGCGCTGTGTAATAGCCCGCGACTGCTGATATATAGGCAGACGGGTCAAATTTCTGGCCGGCATCCTTCATCA
>JANNNT010000268.1:0-5763 GCA_031398685.1 Rhodocyclaceae bacterium
CTGCCTTACCCTGGCTAACAATTGAGTGGACGGCATCACCGCCAACCGCGATCTCATGCTGGCCAGCGTCAAGAACTCCATCGGCATCGTCACCGCGCTCAATCCCTACATCGGCTACGCTAACGCCACCGAAGTGGCCACCGAGGCGTTCGCTACCGGTCGGGGCGTCGCGGAAGTCGTTCTCGCCAAAGGTCTGATGACCAAGGAAATGCTCGACGACGTATTACGACCCGAGGTGCTCACCCGCCCGCAATTCATCATGCCGATTCAACCGTGACGGTCGTCTGACAGACGGCGACCGGAATCCGGGCTCGAAGACGCGTCGGCATGTTGCCCTATCCAAGGCAACATGCCGACAGTTGCCGGAAACTACAGGACGTAGCGCGACAAGTCTTCGTTCTTGGCCAGTTCGGCCAGGCGCCCATCAACATACCCAGCGTCGATCGTGATCGTCTGCGCCCCAGCGCACCCGGCGGTAAACGAGATCTCTTCAAGCAAGCGTTCCATGACCGTATAAAGACGGCGTGCGCCAATGTTCTCCGTCCGTTCGTTGACCGACCAGGCGACCTCTGCCAAACGCTGGATGCCATCGGGCATGAACTCGAGTGTTACGCCCTCGGTGGCCAGCAGTGCTTGATACTGCATGGTCAGACAGGCATCAGTCTGGGTCAGTATCTGTTCGAAATCAGAAACCGACAGAGAATCGAGTTCGACACGGATCGGAAAGCGCCCCTGCAACTCGGGAATCAGATCGGATGGCTTGGCGAGATGGAAAGCACCGCTGGCAATAAACAGCACATGATCGGTACGGATCATGCCGTACTTGGTCGATACGGTGGTCCCTTCAACCAGCGGCAGCAGGTCGCGTTGCACTCCCTGACGTGAAACATCCGCGCCCTGCGCATCGCTACGTGATGTGATCTTGTCAATCTCGTCGAGGAACACGATGCCGTTCTGCTCGACGTCCCTCACGGCATCGAGTTTTACCTCTTCGTCGTTAACCAGTTTCCCCGCTTCTTCTTCAATCAACAGTTTGCGCGCCTCACTGATTTTCAGCTTCCTCGACTTCTTGCGGGCACCGCCCATGTTCTGGAACATGCCCTGGATTTGCGAAGTCAGCTCTTCCATTCCGGGTGGCGCAAATATCTCGGCCTGCATCGGCGAGCCAGCCACTTCGATTTCAATCTCTTTGTCATCAAGAACGCCTTCGCGCAGTTTCTTGCGAAATTTCTGGCGCGTCGCGTTCTCATCCGCGGCTTGCGAATCATTGAAGAAATTGCCGCGCGCCGGCGGCAGCAGCGCATCCAGTATCCGATCCTCCGCCGCATCGTCGGCCCGCTCGCGAACCGACTTCATGGCCTGTTCGCGACCGTTCTTGATGGCAATTTCGGCCAGATCTCTGATGATTGTTTCCACGTCGCGCCCGACATAACCCACTTCGGTAAACTTGGTCGCCTCGATCTTGATGAAGGGTGCATTGGCCAACCGCGCCAGGCGGCGGGCAATCTCCGTCTTGCCGACACCGGTCGGCCCGATCATCAGAATGTTCTTCGGCGTGATTTCCTGACGCAAGGGTTCATCGACTTGTGCGCGCCGCCACCGGTTACGCAGGGCAATGGCGACGGCCTTCTTGGCCTTGCCTTGACCAACAATGTGCTTGTCAAGCTCATGAACGATTTCCTGCGGAGTCATTTGCTTCATGTCAATCCTGCGTTAAAAACACGGTTACGAAACCATTATGTTCTCATCGTCCACTCGATGTGGCAAACTTATGCAGAATGGCGCTCTGGAGTATTTGATGAAGTCCCGCACCCTGTATTTCCCTCCCGGGGGTATTGCTCCAGGAATGACGCTCGCCAGGACCATCACTGACCGCGACGGACACGCCCTGCTTACCGCCGGAACAGTACTCACGCTGGAAATGCTTGACCGGCTGATACGGCGCGGTGTCGAAGCCATTGCCGTCCTCGTTATTGACATCCGTGACGAAGAAACCATTGC
This sequence comes from Rhodocyclaceae bacterium, assembly GCA_031398685.1. Lineage (GTDB taxonomy): Bacteria > Pseudomonadota > Gammaproteobacteria > Burkholderiales > Rhodocyclaceae > Propionivibrio. The sequence continues at coordinate 2,002 of JANNNT010000268.1, forward strand.
CAAGGAATTGGGCGCGGCCGAATCCAGAGTGGAAACCATCTTTCGTGGCAGCGGCAACTCGGCCAGAGAGCAGCTTCGCGAGGCCATTTCCAACTACCGGCAGGAGAGCACAAAATGACGCCTCCCCGCCTCGACGAGCTCCCTTCGCACGCTGAAGCACTGCCTTCGTTGCCCGAGGTTATCAACTACCTGATGCGTTCGCTCAAGGACGAAAGCGCTGATGTCGACACCCTTGCCCATCACATCAACTCGGATCCCGCCATTGTTGCCCGCCTGCTCGCCGCCGCCAATTCCGTCGCTACCGGACTAACGACGAAAATCTACTCGGCCAAGCAAGCCTTTCTCGTTCTTGGTGCCGACCGGGTTGTGCGCATCATTCTGGCTTCGGCATTGACCTACCGTTACGACACCCGCGGTGCCGGTTTTGATGCCCGTTTTCTTTGGCGCCACTCGCTCGGCGTGGCCACCTGCGCCCGGGCACTTGCCGAACAAACGGGGGTCAATCCAGATCTGGCATTTACTGGTGGCCTGCTTCACGATATCGGGCAACTGTTGATGTATACCGCCAGCCCGACCAGCTATGTTCAGGCGCTCGAACTTCGCCACCGTGACGACATTCCACTTGTTACGGCAGAACGCTCGGTGTTCGGTTATGACCACGCTGACGCAGGCCGCGTTTTGGCGATCACCTGGAAACTACCCACAGAAATCTCTGACGCCATCGGCGCCCACCATGAACCCGACAAGTTGGGCAGCGAAATCGGCAATCTGGTGCACGTCAGCGAGGTTCTAAGCCACGCGCTCGATCTCGGGGAACAGCCCGACAACCGTGTTCCCGACCTGTCTGAACTGGCCTGCGCGGATCTCGGCCTCTCCTGGCCAAAGCTTGCCGGGCTCTTCGCTGAAATCGAGGCGCGTTACGACGGCATCCGGGTGGCGCTAAGCATCTGAGCGCAAGTCCAGCTTAGTCGAGTGTCTCGATGGTGAAGTTGTGGTTGGTGTAAATGCACAGATCGCCAGCGATCTCGAGCGATTTTCGAATCACCTCAGCGGGATCAAGTTCGGTGTTTTCGATCAGTGCGCGTGCCGCCGACTGAGCGAAAGCGCCTCCTGAACCAATGGCAACAATGCCGTACTCCGGCTCCAGCACATCGCCATTGCCTGTGATGACCAGCGAATTCTCGCGATCAGCCACCGCCAGCATGGCTTCAAGCCGGCGCAGCGCACGGTCGCTGCGCCAATCCTTGGCCAATTCAACCGCCGAGCGCAGCAGATTACCCTGATGTTTGTCGAGCTTGGCCTCGAAACGCTCAAAGAGCGTAAAGGCATCAGCCGTTCCGCCAGCAAAACCGGCGAGTATCCTCTCCTGATGGATGCGCCTGACCTTGCGCGCACTCGCTTTGATGACGATATTGCCGAGCGTGACCTGCCCGTCGCCACCCATGGCGACCCGGGTGCCTCGACGTACCGAGAGGATGGTCGTGCCGTGATATTGCTCCATGAATTACCCTAGCGTTTTGCGAAAATGTTGGTTGCTACAGCGTTCAGGCCAACGACACCAAATAATTCGGCAACCAGATGATTGGGGTGGTGAAACACGACTTGCTTCCCGGTACGCCGAATGGTTGTCAACACATTGAGCAGCGCTCCGGCGCTGATGAAATCGATACGCGTCAACGCAGAGCAATCAAGGAGCACCGGATCATGCACCTCCGCATACGCCGGCAGATCCACGAAACGTGAGGCCTTGATATCGCCACGCAGCACATAAGCGTCAGCAGGCACGTCGTCGCCAACATCATCCGTCATCCGTTGAAGCACGTGCTCTGGCGCGGCGACCCGTTTCGGTTCCCAAGAGGGCGGAGAGACCTCGAAGGTAACGGCAAAGTTGATTGCTGCCTCCTCGAAAGCCTCGTGCTGTCCCTGCAACTGGAAAAGCTCAAGAAGCAGAAGCCAGCACTCGCTGTCTTCTGCGCGACCACACTCGACACGTTTTTCGAGCAGAGCTCCGAGCGTGTCACGACCCAGCAACTCAAGCTCGCGCCTGGCTTTTCTGGCCTGTTGCAACAGTGCCAGAAGGCGGCCACAACCTTCCACATCAAGGTGACCGACTTTCGACAGATCGAGACGCAGTCTGGGATTTTTTTCCAGTGCCTGGCGCACAGCGTCAAACGCCGGTTTGTTTTCGCCGGTCAGCTCACCTCTGAACAGCAGATTGCCCGCCGCCACATCCTTGGACTTTGGCTGCACTCTGAATTTGTCGTGCCAAGGCGGTGGCGATTTTTCAAATGCACGTGCGTACTCAATCTCCAGCGCTTCGAAGGCTTCTTTTTGACCGGTTATTTTGTAGAGATCAAAAAGCATCATCCACAAGCGTTCCCCAGCGCCGAAATGATGGATACGCACTGCGTTCTCAAGCACTGAACGAACCGTTCCGTCCTGACCGTTTGCGAAAAGAACGGCAGCTTCCGCAGCTTCGGAATCGACTGGACTGACTTCCGGCTCAAGATGAAAGTCTGGGGAACTCTCGCTGAATACAAAATCAATGTAGTCAAGCGAAAAATCCTCATCCTTGGACGCTTCCGGTAGAGGGGGAGGGGGAGGCGAAGACGGCGGCAGCGCCTTGGAATGCCCTGATGCACCTGGAGAATCGAGGCTCTCCTCACCCGAGGGTGGCGCTATCCCGCGCGCGTCTCCTGGGCGAGGAACGGCCGCAGGCCTGGCAATCATTTTTTCCGGCGGCTTTTTGAAGAAGGAGAAAACCATAGAAGGCGTGTTCAATCTGAATCAGTTGGCGCAAGCCTCTGTTTTAACACATCACTCAGCACACTGCAATTTCAAAAATATCAAACGAAGTCGTTCTTTCGATACCTGGAAAACCGGTGACGAATAGGACAGGGATCGGCGCATTCATGGCGGTGCCGCGCAACAGGCGGAGCAACAGCCGCGCAGATCAAAATCCATGCGCGACAACGAGAAGCCCGAAGGCAGAATCGGTGCGGCCGGAGGGGCGGCATCAAGGCAAAACACCCCGCCGCAATGCTCACAGCGGAAATGAATGTGTGTCGTATGCTCTCCAGCCGCAGCGGCCGAAAAGCGAAACACCCGATGGGCGTCCGTATTCTTGTGTGCCAGTCCGCTCTCGACCAGCCAGTCAAGGACACGATAGAGGGTTACGCGGTCAAGCGCCAAAGCACCCAGAGCCAGCTCGATCTCGTTGTGCGTCAGTGCCGTCGGCGCGGCACGCAGCAATTGTAGAACGCGGATACGCGCCGGCGTTGCACGCGCCCCGGAGTGGCGAATTTGCTCGGCGACCGCTTCAGCGCTGAGAGGAGTAGGTGAAGACAAGAAAGAGACCCGGTCAGAAGATTTCGTTTGTCGATTAAACCACAGCTGCGCGCCAGATGCCACTTTGTTGCAACTGCAACAGAATCAGGAAAAACGTTCAAGGACCACTGATTGACGCATTTTGTGCAGCCCATGCGCGGGAAACGCTTTTGAGGGCAGAGCTCCTGACCAGTGAAACCGGTGGCTCGATACTTCGTTATAAGTTTTGACGCTGTTCGTACGACCAAGGTTCACACTCGCTCTGAGGAGAAACCTGTGTTGCCCCCGACCCTGCCTCCCTACCCCGTCATTGCGTTTTGCCTTGCGCTCCCCGCTGCAAGCGTTCACGCCGCCAGTTGCGCCATCCAGAGCCCGGCACATACCGTAGCGTTGATTGAGCTCTACACGTCCGAAGGGTGCAGCAGTTGCCCCCCG
>JANNNT010000278.1:0-3119 GCA_031398685.1 Rhodocyclaceae bacterium
CCGATGACACCGGCGCCCGGAGCAGATCATTGACAGCGTCTTCGCGCACGACACTGCCACCATCGCAAACGCTCAACAACGACGCATCGGTACTGAGCGACACGCGAACCACCAGCCCACCCTCGCCCTGGCGTTTGAGCAACGCATTGTGCAAGAGATTGTCCGCCACGCTGTCAAACAGCACGGCCGGCAAGCGAGCGGTCATGTCAAAGTCGACCGGGATGAAGTCAATGTCGTCATGCGCATAACGCTGGCGCAACCCATCCCACCAGACATTGGCAAAAACAACACTTCCGCCAGCTTCATCGAGCGCGGCCTGCGGGACCTGCAATTTCTCCAGCGTCTGTTGCAAACGCTGCGTGATCTGCGGCAACTGCCGCTGGATCAACCGGTTCAGCCGCGCCCCATTGCTATCATCAGGCGTCTGTGCCATGAAACAAAGATTGCTCAGGGACTGAAGCAGGTTTTTTATGTCATGCGTCAGCCGGGCACCGGTCTCATGCACCGCACGCAGGTAACTCATTTGCTGCACCTCGCGTGCGCGTTGCTTGGTGATGTAATACTCATTGGCGAGTTGTGACAACAAATGAAAATGCCAAACCAGAGAAGGGCTGAGTTTGTGCCGCGTATAGAGGGTCAAAACCAGCGGCCGGTTGGGGAAATCCTGCCGAAAGCGTGACTCCTGACCAAAGCAGCCCGAACCCGCCTCGGCTCCGCTGGTATGCGACCAGGCTCCGCCCGTTACCCAGGGCAGTTCAAGCATGCCCTCGCAGGCCGAATAGACGAACTTGTCTGGATCACTCTCCTTCTCGGCAGACTCCATCAAGCGTTGCAGCCAGGTCTCAAAGGGCAAACCGATCGTGAGCAGATAGCGGGAAAGAAACACGCCAAAACCGCTGAACCCCGGTCGCGGATTCCACGCCCAGGCAATCAGCAACAACATGGACGCCATCGAAACCAGCGTCTTGAAAACAGCTTCGATATACAGGGATTGCCGTAACAACATGAACGCCAGGCTGCCGAGTATCAGCACGGAAATCAGCAGAAAGATGAAAAGACTGTAAAAAAAATCGACCATGCCGCCACTGGGCAGGTGGATTTCGCGCGGGCGCGGCATCAGCAACATGGCGACAAACATCAGCGGCGCCAACAAGGCGAATGGACGATCCAGCGACGGGCCAATCAGCGAGGTGTCCGGCACCACCCTTGGCACCAGCCAGACCAGGAGCGCGAAGAGCAGGTAGGCAAACGCCAGCAGGTAAAAGATCCGCGTCGGACGATGACCGAGCATCATCACTCGCCCACCGAGCAAGGCGGCCAGCACAACCACCCAGAGAATCAGCAACCACCAACTGAACAGCCAGGCTCCGCCGGCGAGGACCAGCACGATCAACAGCAGGGTGCTGGAATCGAGTTTCCGTTCGGTCTGAATAAACGGTTGCCAGAGGATGAACAAGCCGACGTCGACGAGCCAGCACATGAGGCCCACGGCCGTGTTGCCACCGCCCACCAAAGTCAGATGCAGCACCGCCAGCAACGCGATCAACACCCAGCGCTGCCGCTCTCTCAGAAAGCTGCCGATTCGCCACAACGGAGTCATCGCCTGTCCCCCATAACTGACCGGAGTCTGTCACTAAAGCACCGTATCGATTCGATTCCTGACACATGTGTCGAAGATTCGACACATCTCTCCCTGAAGCAAGTGAAAAACACCCAAAAAATCTGGCACATAACCTGCTTTCCCTTGGCTATTACAAACGTCATATCATGGGGAACTTGATGAACAAACAGCAATCGGGCTTTACGCTGGTAGAAATTGCCATTGTACTCGTCATCATCGGCCTGCTACTTGGCGGGGTACTGAAGGGGCAGGAACTGATCAATAGTGCGAAAGTGAAGAATTTCGCTAATGATTTTCGGAACGTTCCGCTATTCATTTACGGTTATCAGGACAAGTACAAATCCATTCCTGGAGACGATGCAGCTGTTGCCACAACGCACCTCGGTACCGCCGTAGGTGGCGTTAATGTTATTCTTGCAACGACCCCTGCCGGGACAGTTGGCAATGGTGTTCTCAATGGCGCATGGAACTCCACGGTCCCTACGGACGAAACCATCCTTTTCTGGCAACACGTACGCTTGGCTGGACTGGCGGCTGGCCCCACAGCAGCGCCCGCTACTGCGGCCGCAGTGCCAGCATTTGTTCCCCACAACGCCGACGGCGCCATAATTGGGATCACGAGCGGCGCCAATACTCCAATCATAGGTCTGACCGGAAGCTACATCGTCTGCTCGCAGAATATTCTGGGAAAATTTGCCAAGCAGCTTGATCTGACGATGGATGATGGCAATCCAACCACCGGATCGGTGCGTGTAATGGCCAACCAAGCCGTTGACCAAGCCGCCGCTGTAGCGGCCATTGCCACCATCGCCCTCGTACTTGACGACACTTCTTACACAGTCTGCATGGCTCTGTAAGAGCCCAAGCAGCCGCCCTATAGCCCGCTTCGGCGGGCTTTTTCGTTCACCCCTTGAGCAGCTTGCCCTCCGCCGTCGCCAGCGCTCCCGGCACACCGAGCAGAACCACCACATCGCCCGCCTCAAAACGCGTGCTTCCCGTGGGCTCCAGCGTCTGAATGTTGCGTCGCCGGATGGCCGTCACCTCGACCCCTTGGCCACTGACCACCAGGTCGCCCAGTGTCTTGCCGACGGCGTAGGCACCTTGACCCAGCGAGACGGAACGCAGGCGGGGCTCGTCACCATCATGGACATGCTCGTCATGATCGCTTTCGCCGTGGAAAAAACCACGCAGATTGCGATAGCGAGCCCCGCGTGTCTGGCGAACCCGCTTGAGCACGCGATTGATCGGCACCCCGGCATGAATCAGCGCATGTGAGGCCAGCATCATGGCGGCTTCCAGCGTTTCCGGCACCACCTCGGCCGCACCGGCGCGCTGCAACAGTTCAAAATCCTTTTCATCGAGGGTGCGTACGACCACCGGCAGCCCCGGATTCAACTCACGGACATGGCGCAGCACCAGCTCGGCGGCGCGCGTATCGACGAACGACACAATCAGCACACTGGCGCGACTGACTCCCGCCGCCACCAGCGTTTCGCGC
>JANNNT010000312.1:0-6912 GCA_031398685.1 Rhodocyclaceae bacterium
GTTGGCGTTGATCTTGGTCAGGAAGTTGCGGCCGATGATCATCGGCTCGGATTCCGGGTGATTGATGTTGTTCGGGATGATGGCGCGGCCGCGGGCGATTTCGGAGCGCACGAACTCAGGCGTGATTTCCTCGGGGATCGAGGCGCCGAAATTCTGCCCGGGGTGCTGGCGGCAGAGGATTTCAGCGAAGCGATCACCCTGTGGGCCGGAGGCTTTCAGTTGTTCGACGTAGGCGCGGCGGTTGTTGTTTTCGCGGATGGCGACGTATTCCATCTCCGGCGTAATGATGCCGCGCCGGGCGTAGTGCATCTGGCTGACGTTGACTCCCGCCTTGGCGCGCAGGGGTTTGCGGTGCAGGCCGGGGAAACGCAGTTCGTCGAGTTCGGGGTCGGCGGCGCGCTTGCGGCCGAATTCGGAGGTGAGATCGGCCAGTGCTTCGGTGTCGCCGCGTTCGGCGATCCACTCGGCACGCAGCGCGGGCAGGCCGGTGCGGATGTCGATTTTGGCCAGCGGGTCGGAGTAGGGGCCGGAACAGTCGTAGACGTAGATCGGCGGGTTCTTCTCGCCGCCAAACGCGGTGTCGGTGTCGGATTGCGAAATTTCGCGCATTGGCACGCGAATGTCCGGGCGGCTGCCTTCGACGTAGATCTTGCGTGAATTGGGGAGCGGCTTGATGGCTGCCGCGTCCACATGGGCGTCGGCGGCGAGGAATTTTTCTTTGGCGTTCATGGCATGTCCTTGCAAAGCGGGGCAGCAAAAACGGTGATGCGGGCAAGGAAGCAATGAAGGCGACGGTCTTTCGCTTCCCTACGACGGCATTACCCGTACAGGTTCAAAGGGACTATCTCAGCTACACCAGCATCGGTGCGGCACCCCTAACGAGACCGCTCAAGTTACTGGAATTGCGGACTATAAGCAAGACTCGACCACGTTGGATGGCATGGTGGGCGCGTTTGTTCCAGGTGTTTCGTGAAATTCAGCTAAAGTATTCGTCCGGGTTTCCGTGATACTGATGATGAGGATAGAAATGAATACCCGGAGTCCGAACATGGGCGTCAAGGTCTTTGCAGTTCTCACTGTGGCGTTGGTCCCGGCACTGGCCTCTGCGGCCTGGCAGGTCGTGGCCACCGAACAGGGGAAACGTGTCGAGATCGACCGTGCCAGCATCGTCTCCGAGCAGGGCAAAACGTCGACGGCCATCGGGCGCATTGTCCTCGACAAGCCGATTGTCGACGCCAAAACGTCGGCGTCCTACCGCATCATCGAAGTGCTGAATCGTTTTGATTGCACGGAACGGACCTACGCCACCTTGAGACGCAGTTACTTCAAGGAAGAAGGCGAGTTGCTGCGGCAGGAGGAAATGAGGAGTCCCTTCGACATGCCGGTGCGTTCGGGTACGCCTGACGACAAGTTGTTGCGTGAAGTCTGCCGGCCGAAGAACGGGCGACCCTCTGTTGCGGCGGCGAAAGAAACCGCCGAAAAGGTGAACGAGGCCGCCGGGGAGTTGCGCAAGGCGAATGAGGCGCTGGTCGAAAAAGAGGTGCGGAAGGATTTGAAGAGGATGGCGCGGCGGGCAAGCTCGTCATCGTCTTCTTTGCCTGATCGGGCTTTCGTATCCAGTGGGATGAAAAACCCGGCCGCTTCGTCGTCAACGACCGCGTGGTCGTACGATGGCAGTAACGGGCCGGATAGCTGGGGCAATCTGAGCGCGGATTATGCACTCTGCGCCGCAGGTCGCAAGCAGTCGCCCATCGACCTGCGGGACGGCATCGCGGTTGATCTTGAACCGATTCAGTTCATCTATCGGCCCGCGTCGTTCCGGGTGGTGGACAGCGTTCGCCACCTGCAGGTGAACGTCTACGGGGGCGGGTTCAATTTGCTGGGCAAGAAGTATGAGTTGATCCGGGTACTGTTCCACCGTCCTTCCGAGATTACGGTCGAGGGCAAACCCTTCGATATGGACGCGCAGCTGGTGCATAAATCAGAGGACGGCAAACTGGCCGTCGTCACCGTATTGCTTGAAAAGGGCACCGAGAACCCGGTAGTCCAGATGGCGCTGAACAACCTGCCGCTCGACAAGGGCGGCGAAGTCGCCCCACCGGGGCAGGGCGTCGATATGGGCCGCCTGCTGCCCGAGAACCGGCGCTATTTCACCTTCATGGGGTCGCTGACGACACCGCCGTGCAGCGAAGATGTGCTGTGGCTGGTACTCAAGCAAGCGCAGCAGGTGTCGCCGGAACAGCTGGCGATTTTCCAGCGTCTCTACAAGCTCAATGCCCGGCCGGTACAGCCCGGGTGGGGTCGTATCATCAAGGAATCGCGCTAGTCAATCTTGTTTGTTGACGTATTGATTGACGATCAGAGAGTCGCTGTATCGAGGCTTGTCCGGGTTTCTGCGTAGATGTCGGCGATGGTGCTGGCGTAATCTTCCCAGGGCAGTCCGTCAACCGAAAGCGTCTGTTCCTTCGTGCAGCCGTCTACGGCGCCGGCGGCAAGAAGGGCTTCCAGAACCGCGCGTTCGTGCTCTGGTGGCCGTAGGAGGAGTGTGCCCGCCAACAGGGAGAGCGCTGCGACGAGAGCGAAGGCGCCCCAGTTGGATATGCCGGCAGGGATCACGTAGTCTGCCGAAGTGGCGCAGAAAATGAGCTCTCCATGCGCGACGCGCCCCTTCAGCGCGTCGCGAAGACTTCCCAGGCCCAGTTCATTGCCGCCGTCGCCGATGGCGATCGTCCGGAACGGGCGCGGCCAGGGCGGTTCCAGAAGGCGATCCGCTCCGGGGACGAGGTCGTCAAGCATTTCGCCGCGCATGGAATAGCGATGCCCGTCCGCGGCCGTTCCAGGGCGTTCTATCGCCACCACCTGAGTCGGTGAGAACGAAGTGAGGATGTCTTCGATTTCACGGTCTGCTTCGTTCTGCGGAAGGCTCAGGGTGCGCGTTGGAAAGGGCTTTCCGAAGACGGCGGCAGCGGCGCTCAGAAGGTCGATGCTGTACTTGTCGGTAACCAGCACGACCTCTTTTCCAAGCTGGCGCAAGGCGTCAGCGAGGGCGAGGGTTCCCGATGGCCCGTCGTTCTCTCCGATCAGGGCGGAGCGGATGCCAAACCCCGTGACCAGGATTACACGCTCACCCGAAAGCAGTTCGGCCGCTGCCGAGTGGAGATGGGCCGTTTCGGCAAATGAAGCGAAGCCTCGGCTCTCCGGATCCCTGCGCGCCAGAGCATCGATGCGACGGATGGCTGCCGACAGGCAGGGCTCACTGATGATCCTGCCAAGTCTCTGTTCGGCACGCCTTTCCTGTTCGGTGTGGTCGCACATGGCACGTCCTTTTCAAGAATTCGCGATGAGCCGACCGCGCCAGAGGTCGGTTACTGACTGTAGCACGACTTGAATTTTATGCGCTTCAGATCCCGGGAGGTAATACGCTTCGCGCCGCCTGAGGGCGGCCGCACGGCGCTTTTCTGCGCTATCCTTCGCCTCTTCCATCGCGCATGGAAATACTGGTCTTTTTGGCACATCGAAGGAGAGGTCGACAATGAAGAAGCTAACCATTTTTGCAGCCGTTCTGGCGCTCGGTGCAACGCTCTTCAGCACGCTTGCCGTGGCGCAGCAAAAATCCGTCAGGATCGGTACCGGCGGATTGACCGGTGTTTACTACGCGACAGGCGGCGCCATCTGCCACCTGATGAACAAGGAACGAGCCAAACATGGCATCCGCTGCTCGATTGAGAGCACTGGCGGTTCTGTTTCCAACGTTAATGCTGTCAAGAGCGGTGAACTTGATTTCGGTGTTGTCCAGTCCGACGTTCAGTACAACGCCGTCAAGGGTCTGGAGCAGTTCAAGAACGGTGGAGCGCACAAGGATCTGCGCGCGGTATTCTCGGTGTACCCGGAGCCGTTGACCGTTCTGGCGCGTAAGGAAGCCGGCATCAGGACGTTCGAAGACTTCAAGGGCAAGCGCTTTAACGTGGGCAATCCCGGTTCCGGTACGCGCGCCACAATCGACATGCTGATGGCCAGGATGAACATGAAAACGAGCGACTTCTCGCTGGCCTCCGAGCTGAGGCCGGACGAACAAGGTGCAGCGCTGTGCAACAACGGAATTGACGGCTTTGCCTATGTGGTGGGTAGCCCAGTGGCCAATATCCAGGATCCGACGACGATCTGCGGCGCCAAGCTGGTGCCGATCACCGGCCCGGCGGTCGATAAACTGGTCAAGAATTATCCGTACTTCGTCTACGTGACGATCAACGGCGGAATCTATCCGGCCAACCCGGATCCGATCAAGTCCTTCGGCGTCGTTGCCAGCCTTGTAAGCTCGACCAAAGTGCCGAATGATGTCGTGTATGCCATGGTTTCGTCCGTTTTCGAGAACTTCGAAGAGTTCAAGAAACTGCATCCGGCATTAACCAACCTCGACCCGATGGACATGATCAGGAACGGTCTGTCGGCACCTCTGCATGAGGGTGCCGTCAAGTACTACAAGGAAAAGGGCTGGATTCGAGCGGGCGACTGACCCGTAAGCGCGGGTGAAAGACTGCGGCGGTGACCGCCTGTAGCGATCCGCCCTGCCGATTGTCAAACGCATCTAAGGTCGTCGTCTTGCCCCATAGGGCGCCCTTTATTCCGTCGAGCTACGGGCAGCCCAAAACAGGGCAGCGCGCGGCGCGCTCGCACCGGCGAAGAGCGCGCTTTCCCGAGCGATTACTCGGCTGGGAATGGATGCTGACGGACAGCGTCATATAATCAATAGCTTACGTAAATATTTCGGCATGTATTTGGTATTGGCACGAACCATGCTTTTGTTCCGCTGCCTGTCGCCGAGCGCAGCAACATACCGCCCCGGAACAAACGGCCCCGTTGCACAGTCTTAGTCAAGCGATTTGTATGTAACGTGAATAAATTGCGCGATGCGTTTTGTCCGGGCGGTTGCGCGCCTTTTGATTGACGACAGCCATTAAGGAAATAACAATGATCAAGCATTCGACCCGTATTGTCATGGCGACGCTGCTCGCCACGACCGTGTTTTCGGCTCCGGTTTTTTCACAGGACGCCAGTACGCTCAAGAAGGTCAAGGAAACGGGGGTGATTACCCTTGGCCACCGCGAATCCTCGATTCCTTTCTCCTATTACGATGACAAGCAGCAGGTCATTGGTTTTTCGCACGAGATCATGCTCAAGGCCGTCGACGCGATCAAGGCCGACCAGAAAATTGACAAACTCGAGGTCAAGCTGATGCCGATTACTTCGGCGAATCGCATCACCCTTGTTCAGAACGGCACCGTCGATATCGAATGTGGTTCGACGACCAATAACACCGAACGCCAGAAACAGGTGGCTTTCTCCAATAGCATCTTCGTTATCGGCACGAAACTGATGACGAAGAAGGATTCCGGTATCAAGGACTTCCCCGATCTGTCCGGCAAGAACGTCGTTACTACCGCGGGAACGACGTCCGAACGTCTGCTGCGCAAGATGAACGAAGACAAGAAGATGAACATGAACGTGATTTCGGCCAAGGATCACGGCGAATCCTTCCTGATGCTGGAAACCGGCCGGGCCGTGGCCTTCATGATGGACGATGCGCTGCTTTACGGCGAAACGGCCAAGGCCAAGCGTCCGGCCGACTGGGATGTGGTGGGTACCGCACAGTCCAAGGAAGCCTACGGTTGCATGATGCGCAAGGACGATCCCTCCTTCAAGAAAGTGGTCGATACGGCGATTGCCTCGCTGATGGCCTCGGGCGAAGCGGAGAAAATCTACAACAAGTGGTTCATGAACTCCATCCCGCCGAAGGGCCTGAATCTCAATATGCCGCTCTCGGACGAAATGAAGACGTTGTTCAAGGGACCCAACGACAAGGCATTCGACTGATATAGAAACAGGCACGCCAGGCCGTCAGTCTGGAAAGGCGCGACCGGCAACGATCTTCGGGGGTAGATCTCCAGGATCAAGGCTGGAAGCGCCTTTGCATTGATGGCCGTCCAGAATGGCCTGTCAGCGCGGCGTTCGAGGCGGTGCCGGATTTTTGGAGTGAGAAATGGGGATAACTGATGGGCTATAACTGGAACTGGGGAGTCTTCCTTCAGCCATCGGCGACGGGGGGCGATACCTATCTTGGCTGGATGTTCTACGGCTTCAAGATGACCATCGCTCTGTCGCTATCGGCCTGGATCATGGCGCTGCTGCTGGGTGCGGTGATTGGTGTCCTGCGCACCGTTCCCAACAAGGCGTTGTCCGGCCTGGCCATGGCCTACGTCGAACTGTTTCGTAATATTCCCCTGCTGGTTCAGCTCTTTATCTGGTATTTCGTGTTGCCGGAACTGTTGCCCGCCACTCTGGGAAATGCCTTCAAGCAAAGCAATCCGGTGGTCCAGCAGTTCCTCTCCTCGATGGTCTGCCTCGGCTTGTTTACCAGCGCCCGGGTGGCCGAGCAGGTGCGTTCCGGGATCAATTCCTTGCCGCCCGGTCAGAAGAACGCCAGTCTGGCCATCGGCTTTACTCTGCCGCAAACCTACCGCTATGTGTTGTTGCCGATGGCTTTTCGTCTGGTCGTTCCGCCGCTGACCTCGGAATTCCTCAATATCTTCAAGAATTCCGCCGTGTGCTCGACCATCGGCCTGCTTGAACTTGCGGCTCAGGGGCGGCAACTGGTCGATTACACCGCCCAGCCTTACGAATCGTTTATCGCCGTGACGCTGGCCTACATGCTGATCAACGTGGTGGTGATGTTTGCCATGCGCTGGGTGGAAGCCCATGTGCAGGTGCCCGGCTATATCGGAGGCAAGTGAGATGCACGAATTTGACTGGTCTTCGATTCCCGGCGCCTTGCCTTTCCTCGCACAGGGTATGGTGATTTCCCTGGAGATCACGGCGATCGCGGTTATTTTCGGCATCGTCTGGGGAACCCTTCTG
>JANNNT010000417.1:0-6763 GCA_031398685.1 Rhodocyclaceae bacterium
GCTCGTTGAAACGGACCCGTTGCGGAACAACGACTCCAACAGAATTCTCTAGTGACATCGCCATCGCATCAAGAAAATAAAAAACCCAGTCGGCCTGAAAAAAGCGGACTGGGCTGGCCCCGCTTTAGCCGTATTTATAAAGCGCCCGCAAGCTGATCGTTCAAATCGGCGCTGTGGCCGGAAGTTACCGCCAGCACCGGCAAAAGTCAAATGTCAGCGGTGGAGGAGTTTGTGCGTGGCGATGCGCCTGAACGCGAACGATCACCGATTGCTGTTGAGGCGCTCGATCTGATCCTGAATCTTCGCCGATTCTTCAAGGCGCAATATACGACGAACGATTGGCGTAATTTCGGAAATATCACTCTGCTTGATCTTTTGCTTGACCTCCGGAATCTGCGCCGGATACATCGAAAACTGGCGCAGACCCATGCCCAGCAGCAGGCGTGTCAGGCTGGGATCACCGGCCAGTTCGCCGCACATCGAAACCGGAATATTGGCCTTCTCAGCACTGCTGATGACATGCTCGAGCAGCATCAGAACGGCCGGGTGCAATGGATCGTAGAGGTGGGAAACCTGTTCGTCGCTGCGATCGACGGCCAAGGTGTACTGGATCAGGTCATTGGTACCGATCGAGACAAAATTCAGGCGACGCAGGAAGAGGCCGATCGCCAGCGCCGCCGCCGGAACTTCGATCATTCCACCAATCTCGATGCCTTCGTCAAAAGCGATTTTTTCCCCGCGCAGGCTGGATTTGGCCTGCTCCAGCGCCACCAGGGTCTGATCGACCTGATGCGCGTGCGACAGCATCGGAATCAGGATCTTGACCTTGCCCAGCCTGGATACGCGCAGAATGGCGCGGAGTTGCGCCTGGAAAGACTTGGGATCGGCTAGCGAAAGGCGAATCGAGCGCAGACCAAGCGCCGGGTTGTCGCGCTTCCGATCTTCGCCCATGTCCGAGTGCAGGTTCTTGTCGTTGCCGAGGTCAAAGGTCCGTATCGTTATCGGCCGCCCTTCCATGCCTTTGACCGTCTTGCGATACGCCTCGAACTGTTCGTCTTCACTGGGCATGTCGCCACGGCCAAGAAAGATGAATTCGGTACGAAACAGACCCACTCCGTCAGCGCCGCATTCAAGCACCGCCGTGACGTCGCTCGGCTCTTCGATGTTGGCGAGCAGTTCGATTTTTACGCGATCGAGTGTTGTGGCGCGCGCAGTTTTCAGCAGTTTGAGCTTCGAGCGCTCGATCTCGATCTGGCTCTTTTTGAGCGCGTATTCCTCCAGGATTCGCGCGTCGGGATTGACGATCAGCACGCCGCGCGTGCCATCGACAATGAGCGTTTCCTTGTCGCGAATCAGCTGACGGGCGTTGTGCAGGCCGAGCACGGCCGGGATACCCATGCCGCGCGCCAGAATCGCGGTATGCGAGGTGGCCCCCCCCACGTCGGTAACAAAGGACGAAAAATGCTGGTCCTTGAAGGCCATGACGTCGGAGGGCGAAAGGTCGTGGGCGACGACAATCAGGTTCTCGCCCTTGCTCCCCTTGGGTGCCTTTACGGCGGCATGACCCGGCCGCCCGACCAGTTCACGGACGACCCGTTCGACGACCTGTCGCACATCGTAGCTGCGCTCGCGCAAATAAACGTCGTCGATCTTCTCGAACTGCTCGACCAGAACTTCCATCTGCTGCACGATTGCCCATTCCGCGTTGCAACGCCGTTCGCGAATGATCTGCTTGGGCACCTCAGACAGTTCGGGATCAGCGAGGATCATCATGTGCAGGTCGATGAAGGCGCCGATATCGGTTGGCGAGTTTTCCTTGCCGATTTTCAAGGCCTTGAACTCGCTGCGTACCTGGGTCAGGGCCGTTTCAAAGCGCGCCACTTCTTTCTCCACCATTCGCGGGGAAATGACCAGATGCGAAACTTCAAGTGTGGCCTGGGAGATGAGATGCGCCTGGCCAATCGCAATACCGCTCGAAACGGCGAGACCGTGCAGAGTGAAACTCATGGTTTGCTCACTCTCCTTCACCGAATTTCTCGGCGATCAGTCTGACAACGGCTTCAAGTGCTGTTTGTTCATCACTGCCAACGGCTTCGATAACGATAATCGAACCCTTGCCAGCCGCCAGCATCATTACCCCCATGATGCTTTTGGCGTTGATCCGGCGAGAGCCTTTCTCCATCCAGATTTCGGAACTGAAACTGCCGGCCAGCTGAGTCAGCTTGGCCGAGGCACGGGCATGCAAGCCCAGTTTGTTGGATATTTCTACTTCAGCGCGTGCCATTAAGATTTCCTAGTGCCGGTGCATATTGATGACGCCATCGTGACCGCCGCTGATGGCTTTTTGCAGGAGCGTCTCCATCCCGTTTTTGCGATACGTCAGCGCACGCAGCAGCATCGGCATACTGACGCCGGCAACGCCTTCGATCTGACCCGGAACAAGCAGCTTCAAGGCGAGATTGGCGGGTGTGGCACCCAGGATATCGGTCAGGATCAATACCCCTTCGCCGCCATTGACTTCGTTCAACAGCAACCGGGCCATGGGCAAAACGTCCAGCGGGTCGTCCTGTGCGGCAACACCGAACTGGCTGATCAATGGCGGCCGTTTGTTGAGGACGTGGCAAACGTTCTGAATCAGACTTTCGCCAAACGTGCCATGCGTTATGAGAAGAATGCCAATCATCGAGCGTACCTATGGGGTTCAACCCGCATTCTAAGTGATTCCGCGAATTTCGGAAGGGTTGGCGGCGGATTAGGGAAGAATTTCAAGCGCTTTCGGTGGATCGCCAACGAATTCAAGGCGGTGATGCAGTGCGGCGCTCACCTGCACGCGCCCTTCAGCATCGACCCGCAATACCTGGTTGATGGCCAGTTTTTTTGCCATTGCAGGCCAGCCGGAACCGGCGATGAAGAGTGGTTTGGACGCCGTGTCCGAGAGCGTTCCGGCCGCCGGACGTGAGGTGATGAGCACGGACAGCGCCTGTGTGTGCGTCACGGGCTCTCCGTTGCGCGGGTCAAGCAGATGGCAATAGCGTTTGCCGTCCAGTTCAAAGTAACGCTGATAATCGCCGGAGGTGCCAATCGCCTCGCCATCATCGAGTTCGACCTTCGCCAGCGGCCCCGGCTGGCGCGGGTGCTGGATACCGACCCGCCAGCGCACGCCGTTTTTTGTGCCGAGCGCCATGATGTTGCCGCCAATGTTGATCAAGGCGTTGTGTGCGCCCCGCTCGTGCAGGATGGCCGCCGCGCGGTCAAGCGCAACGCCCTTGAGATAGCCGCCGAAATCGAGCGCTACCGCGCTGTTGCGGCTGCTTACGCGCAAACCATCGAGGTGCAGATCGGCGATGCCGGGATGCGCCGCAAGTAATGCAGCGAGCGCTGCGGCATCGGGCAAGACAGCTTTGAAGTCGTCCGACTGAAAGCCCCATAGTCGGATCAGGCCACCGATTCCGGGATCGAATAGTGCATCGCCGGCCGCCGAAAGACGTTGCGCATCACCCATTAGCGCCGCCATTTCGGGCGTCACGGAATGAGAATTTCCGGCGGCAATCGCCGCGTTGAGCGCGCTCAGTTCGGACGGCTGCCACGCGTGGTAGGTGCGATGCAGGCGGTCAAATTCACCCAGTACGGCAGCGGCGGCCGGCCGCGCCTGTGCCTCGTCGAGCCCGGCAATCAGTATCTCGACGCGGGTTCCAAAAACGAAGGACTCCTGTTGATGGAGTGGCGCCTTGCTGCAGGCGGACAGAAGAAAAACAAGAGCGGCGAAAAGGGTCAGATCGATACGGCGCATTCACGCTCCAGCGCGACAATAAACATCGCTGCCGCGTCAAAACCCGTTAGCTCGCAGATTTCGACCATACAGGTCGGGCTGGTGACGTTGATTTCGGTCAGCCAGTCGCCGATGACATCGATGCCCACAAACAAAAGCCCCCGGGCGGCCAGCACGGGTGCCAGCGCTTCGGCAATTTCGCGGTCACGCGGAGTCAACTCGCGTGCCTCACCGCGGCCACCCACGGCCAGGTTGCCGCGTGTCTCTCCCGCTTTGGGGATTCGCGCCAGGCAATAGGGAACGACTTCACCGCCAACGATCAGGATGCGTTTGTCGCCCTCGCTGATCTCGGGGATAAAGCGCTGCGCCATGATCGTTCGTGCGCCCTCGTGGGTCAGCGTTTCGATGATCACGTTGCGATTCGGGTCGTCGTGGCGGACGCGAAAGATCTGGCTGCCGCCCATGCCGTCGAGTGGCTTGAGAATGGTGTCACGCTGGAGATCGATAAAACCGTTGATCAGGGCGGCTTCGCGCGTGACCAGCGCCGGCACGCAAAATTGGGGGAACTCCAGGACAGCAAGTTTTTCGGAGTGATCGCGCAGCGCCTGCGGCCGGTTAAAGACACGTGCGCCTTCTTTCTCGGCGCGTTCGAGCAGCCAGCTTGACGTGATGTATTCAATGTCGAAGGGCGGGTCCTTGCGCATGACCACGGCGGCGAAATCGCGCAGCGGAACGACATGACGATCAATTTCGGCGAACCACTCGGTATCGTCATCGAGCATTCCCAGATGCAGCGCCTCGGCACAAACGCCATGCAGCTCCGACCAGTGAATGGCCGGCTGCTGAATCGCCCACACCGCGTGTCCAGCGGCCTGCGCCGCACGCATCATGGCGATGCTTGAATCCTTGTAGGCCTTGAGCGATTCGAGCGGGTCGACAATAAAAGCAAAGCGCATGTAATAAACTCCAGATCAAAAACTTGACCACGGCGGCACAGCGATCACGGCGAGTAGGACGTGCTTGTCCATGATTTTCGCTGTGATTGCTGTGTCGCCATGATTAAAAAAACTATTCGTCCACCGGTGCCGTACGCTCAAGTTCCAGCGACGCGGCCAGCTGGGCCAGTCGGGCTACGACACCGTAAGCGTAGAAACGGTTCGGGGGAGCATCGGGAGTCTGGCAGTGGTCGGGCAGGCAACAACTCGTTTCAAACGCCAGCGGCTCGAAGTGCATGCCTGGCGCATTGAGGTTTTCGTCGATGCCACGCCCGGAATGCACGCGGTAGAAGCCGCCGACAACAAAGCGGTCGATCATATAAACCACGGGTTCGGCAACGCCGTCGGTGACGCGTTCGTGCGTGTGTACACCTTCCTGGATGATCACCTGCGAAACGTTCATACCTTCCTTGATGACCGCCATCTTGTTACGCTGCTTGCGGTTGAGGCCGCTGATTTCGGACGCATCCTTAACCGTCATCACACCCATGCCGTAGGTACCGGCATCGGCCTTGACCACCACATAAGGGGTTTCGTCGATGCCGTATTCCTTGTATTTTTCACGGATCATGCCGAGCACCGCGTCAACGTTCGACTCCAGACACTCCTCACCTTGCCGCTCGTGAAAATTGACGCTGTCGCAAACGGAGAAATAGGGATTGATCTGCCACGGGTCGATGCCGACCAGCTTGGAAAAATCGTCGGCCACTTCGTCGTAGGCGGCAAAATGGTTGGACTTGCGGCGCACCGCCCAGCCGGCATGCAGCGGCGGCAAAACGAACTGCTCGGTGAGGTTTTTCAGAATATCCGGGATACCGGCCGTGAGGTCGTTATTAAGCAGGATCGCGCACGGGTCGAAGCCGTCCAGACCGAGACGGTACTGGGTTCTGACCAGCGGCTCGAGCATTAGCGAGGTGCCATTTGGCAAATCAACCGGCGTCGGTTTGTCGATATCGGGCAGCAAGGATCCGAGGCGCACATCCAGGCCGGTCAGGCGCAGGATGGTCACCAGTTGGGCGACGTTCTGCAGGTAGAACAGGTTGCGCGTGTGATTCTCGGGAATGAGCAACACGCTCTTCGCGTTCGGGCAAATTTTCTCGATGGCCGTCATCGCCGCCTGCACACAGAGCGGCATAAAGGCCGAATTCAGGTTGTTGAAACCACCCGGGAAGAGATTCATGTCGACCGGCGCCAGCTTGAAGCCGGAATTGCGCAGATCGACCGAACCGTAAAACGGCGGGGTGTGTTCCTGCCACTGGCCGCGCAGCCAGCGTTCGATGGCCGGTGCGGCGTTGAGGAACGTCGCCTCAAGGGCCAACAGCGGGCCGGTGAGAGCAGTCGTAAGATGAGGAACCATGTTTGTATTTCCAATCAGGCTTGAGTGCTTGAACGCGCTTCAGAACAGCTTTTTAAGTTTATCCCACCATGTTACACCGGCCTCCGGCAGGAACGAACTGAACGACCTGGGCAGCGGTGTCTGCTCCAGGCTGCGCTGGGTGAACAGAAAGCGCCCATCGCAGACAAAGCCGAGATCGGCCCAATCAACGTCATTGAGCGCCGCGGCCAGCACATTCACATCGACCGTCGGGTCGTGCGCAAAAATGGCGAGAACGGCGCCGTCATAGTTCGGGCAGGCATTGACGAAGAAGGGCTGCGCCCGACGCGTCTTGCCATTCACGTAAATGCGCGGCTGCTCCGACTGGTAATAGCCGCGCCCCCACTGCCACCAGTTGAACTCGTCATAAGGCCGGATGCGGCGCGCGATCAGGCGCGCCTTGTGCGGTAACAAGGCCTCCGGTGGCGGCTCGCCCGGCTCGCACCAGATCATGCGCCGCGTTTTGCCATCGGCCCCCGTCGCTGAGCAGACAAAATCGCGATTGCCAAATTCGTCGCTCGCGTAAAGATCGTCTGCGGCCGATACAGCACCGACCTTGACGAAGGCGATGTCGGACAGACACAGTGGGTAGTCGTGCCGCGTGAACAGCAGGTGGCCGCCGCT
>JANNNT010000446.1:0-9435 GCA_031398685.1 Rhodocyclaceae bacterium
CGGCCGCACCGCGCGTTCAGTTGCTCGGTTCCGGCACCATCTTCCGCGAGGTCATCGCTGCAGCCGACCTGCTCAAACGGGACTGGGGCGTCGATGCCGACCTGTGGGGTTGCCCGAGCTTCAACGAACTGGTGCGCGAGGGGAACGACACCGCGCGCTGGAACATGCTCAACCCGTCGGCAAAGGAGAAAATTTGCCATGTCGAAAAATGCCTGAACGATACCCGCGGCCCGGTCATCGCCGCCAGTGACTATGTCCGGCTCTATGCCGAACAGATTCGCCCGTTCATCCATCGCCGCTACGTCACGCTCGGTACCGACGGTTTCGGCCGCTCCGACACGCGCGCGTCGCTGCGCCATTTCTTCGAGGTCGACCGTCGCTGGATCGTCATCACCGCGCTGAAAGCGCTGGCCGATGAAGGCACCATCGACCGCAGCAAGGTTGCCGAAGCCATCTTGAAATATGGCATCGACGTCAACAAGCCGAACCCGATGTCGGTCTAAAGGAGCCATTTCATGAGCAAAGTAATTGAAGTCAAGGTTCCGGACATCGGCGATTTCACCCACATCCCGGTCATCGAAATCTGCGTCAAGGTCGGTGACACCGTCAACGCGGACGACTCGCTGATCACACTCGAATCCGAAAAGGCCACCATGGATGTTCCCTCCCCGACCTCGGGGATCGTCAAGGAAATCCTCGTCGGACTAGGCGACAGGGTTTCCATGGGAAATGTCATTGCGCTGGTCGAAGCCGTCGATGCCGCCGCGGAAGAGGAAGAAAAGAGCGACGCTCAAAAAGTTGCGAGTCCATCGCCGGTAGCCAAGCCACCAACACCAATGGCACCGATCCCCGCGCCACGCACGTCGCAGCCGGTTGAACGCCAGGTCGACGGTAAAACACACGCCAGCCCCTCGATTCGCCTGTACGCCCGTGAGCTGGGGGTTGACCTGACCAGGGTTCCGGCCACCGGCCCCAAAAGCCGCATTCTCAGGGAGGACGTAACGGCCTTCATCAAGGGGGTCATGCAAACCGGCGCAACCCCGGGCAACGTAGCCAGCCTTGGCGGCGGTCTGGATCTGCTGCCCTGGCCAAAGATCGATTTCGAGAAGTTCGGGCCGGTCGAAATGCAGGCGCTTTCGCGCATCAGGAAAATTACCGGCCAGAATCTGGCACGCAACTGGGTAATGATCCCGGCCGTGACTTACCACGAGGACGCCGACATTACCGACCTGGAAGCCTTCCGCGTCGCCCTGAACAAGGAAAACGAGAAATCCGGCGCTAAAGTCACCATGCTCGCCTTCCTGATCAAGTCCTGCGAACTGGCGCTCAAGAAATTCCCGGAGTTCAACAGCTCCCTGACGACCTCCGAAAATGGCGAAATGAGCCTGGTTCTGAAGAAGTATTTCAACATCGCTTTTGCCGCCGACACGCCGAACGGCCTGGTCGTCCCAGTGGTCAAGGATGTCGACAAAAAATCCGTTTCGCAGATCGCCGTCGAATGTGGCGAGTTGGCCAAGAAAGCGCGCGACGGCAAGCTCGGCCCAGCCGACATGACCGGGGCCTGCTTTACGATTTCCAGTGTTGGCGGCATCGGCGGAACCTTGTTCTCGCCAATCATCAACGCCCCGGAGGTCGCCATCCTCGGCGTCAGCAAGTCGGTGATGAAGCCGGTCTGGAACGGCAAGGAATTCATGCCGCGACTCATCCTGCCGCTGTCGCTGTCGGCCGATCACCGCGTCATCGACGGCGCGCTGGCCACGCGTTTCAACGCTTATGTCGCGCAGCTTCTGGCCGACATGCGCCGCGCGCTGGTTT
The DNA here is from genome assembly GCA_031398685.1 of Rhodocyclaceae bacterium. GTDB lineage: Bacteria > Pseudomonadota > Gammaproteobacteria > Burkholderiales > Rhodocyclaceae > Propionivibrio. Next base: position 1,816 of record JANNNT010000446.1, read on the forward strand.
GATCGGGAGATACGGATGAGTCAGATCATTGAAGTAAAAGTCCCGGACATCGGCAATTTCGCGGATGTTCCAATTATCGAGCTATGCGTCAAGGTCGGTGACAGCGTCAAGGCCGAGGACGCCCTGCTCACGCTTGAATCGGACAAGGCAACGATTGACATTCCGAGCCCGGCCGACGGCGTGGTGAAGGAATTCAGGGTCAGCATTGGCGACAAGGTTTCTGAAGGCTCGATTGTCGCTGTCATTGAGACAGCGGAAGCCACCGCCCCGGCCGAACCACGCGCAGCAACGCCGGTATCTGAACCTGCGCCCACACCCGCATCCACACCTGCACCGGCATCGATCGCCACAGCGGTACCGACTGCGGCCGCAAGCTTTGCCGGCACGGCCGACGTCGAATGCGAAATGCTCGTACTCGGCGGCGGCCCCGGCGGTTATTCGGCGGCCTTCCGCAGTGCCGACCTCGGTCTGAAGACGGTCATCGTCGAACGCTACGCCACCCTTGGCGGCGTATGTCTCAACGTCGGCTGCATTCCGTCGAAGGCGCTGCTGCATGTCGCTGTCGTCATGGACGAAGCACAGCATATGGCCGATTGCGGCATTTCCTATGTCGCACCACAGATCGATCTCGACAAGCTGCGCGCGCACAAGGCAAAGGTCGTCGGCAAACTCACCAGCGGCCTTACCGGGATGGCCAAGCTACGCAAGGTTGAGGTTGTTCGCGGGTATGGCAGCTTCCTCGACGCCAATCATCTTGAGGTTGAAGTCACCGACGGCGGCGCCCAGGACAAGACCGGCAACAAGAAAATCATCCGCTTCCAGAAATGCATCATCGCGGCCGGATCGGCGGCCGTGCACCTGCCCTTCATCCCGAAGGACCCGCGCATCGTCGATTCCACCGGCGCGCTGGAACTGCGTTTTGTGCCGAAAAAAATGCTGGTCATCGGCGGCGGCATCATCGGCCTGGAAATGGCTACCGTCTATTCCGCCCTCGGGTCCCGTGTCGACGTCGTCGAAATGCTTGACGTGCTGATGCAAGGACCGGACCGCGATGCCGTCAAGGTCTGGGACAAACAGAACCTCCACCGTTTCGACAAGGTCATGCTGAAGACCAAGACCGTCGCGGTGGACGCCAAGGACGACGGACTGTGGGTCAAATTTGAAGGCGAAGGTGCCCCCCCCGCCGACGCCGTGCGCTACGACATGATCCTGCAGGCGGCCGGTCGCAGCCCGAACGGCAAGAAGATCGCCGCCGAAAAAGCGGGCCTTGCCGTTACCGACCGCGGATTCATCACCGTCGATGAACAGATGCGCACCAACGTGCCGCACATCTTTGCCATCGGCGACATCGTCGGCAACCCGATGCTGGCCCACAAGGCGGTTCACGAGGCCCACGTTGCCGCCGAAGTCGCGGCCGGCCACAAGACGGCGTTTGATGCGCAGGTCATCCCCAGCGTCGCCTACACCCACCCGGAAGTGGCGTGGGTGGGTTACACCGAGGAACAGGCGAAGCAGGAAGGCCGCACGATTGAAACCGCCAAGTTCCCGTGGGCCGCCTCCGGGCGCGCCATCGCCAACGGTGCCGACTACGGTTTCACCAAACTGATCTTCGACGCCGAGACGCATCGCGTAATCGGCGGTGCCATCGTCGGCCCGAGCGCTGGCGACATGATCAGCGAGGTTTGCCTGGCCATCGAGATGGGTTGCGATGCGGTGGATATCGGAAAAACCATTCACCCGCACCCGACGCTCGGAGAAACGATCGGCATGGCTGCGGAAGTGGCGCACGGCAGTTGTACCGACATTCCGCCGGCAAGAAAGAAGTAAGGCAAAACACCTCGGGAAAAGCCACCTCATGCCCTGCCTGTGGTGGCTTTTTCGTTTGCTGAGTTGCGTTGCTTGACTACGACCAACACGCTTGCGAACAAGAGTCATTGTTTCGGCTGCCCGGTTCCGTGATAATGCAGAATTGTTTTTGAAAATCCAGTTATGCCGCAGCTCATCAATAACGTAGTCAATGATCGTATGTACGTGTTGCGAACCCGATGGGAACGCTATGTTACGGAAGGGTCATTCGAGCTTTTCATCGAATTTACAGTCGCTGTTAACAGTCTGGCCGAGCATTTCAACCGAATGCGCTTGCCCGGTCTGGTGCGGATCTGCGAAGGACTGGAGAGCTTGGCGCTAACACGTCTTGGCACACCCGCCTCGCATCCGATCGATGCGCAGGACATCGCGCTACTCCAGCGCCAGATGGATGCCCTGCTGGGTGCAATGGCCAGTTTGCGACTCAACGTTGCTGAACGACGCGCTGAAGAATATCCGTTAAAAACACAGGACGTCGAATGGATAAAACCGCGATCGGTTTGGCTGATCGCTGCTCCCGAAATGCGGGAAATGGCCAGTGCACTCAAGCGGCAGCTCGTATTTTTCGGTTTTCAAACGCAGGTACTCTCCTGGGGAGGAAGACCCCCAGCCGGTGATGTGCCTTTGGCGGTGCTTTTCATCCCCACGCTTGGTTCGTCCGACGTCGATGAACACGTCTGCATTGCCGAAATTCGTATTTGCTGTGCGGCAAGCCAGTTGATTTATCTGGGTGCACATCCGGCCATTGAAACCATTGTTGCCCTGATGCGATCAGGTATTGATGTGACGATTCCTCAAGAGGAAGGATCGTCGATGGTACTCAATTGTGTTCTTGACCTCGTTCAGAACTTCGAACCGGAGAAATACCGCGTTCTGGTCGTTGAAGACTCCCGGGTCGCGGTCACGCTGATCCAGCGCACGCTTGCCGAACATGGCATTGATAGTCGTGCGATCCGCGACCCCGGAACACTGCTCGACGAACTTGAATCCTATCAACCCGACCTGATCCTGATGGATATGTACATGCCGCGCTTCAACGGTGTCGAGGCCACTCGCGTACTACGCCAGATGTCGGCCTACAAGGCATTGCCGATCGTTTATCTGTCGGGCGAATCCGATATTGGCATGCAGGTCGAGGCTCTGCGACTGGGGGGTGATCAGTTCCTGATCAAACCCTTTAATCCTGTTCTGCTGGCTGCGGTAGTCAAAACGAAAATCGAGCGCTTCCGTGAAACCCAGCGATCAACACGAATCGACGGTTTGACCGGCCTGCTCAATCACACGGCCGCCAAATCGCAGTTGAAAACCATGGTGAAAATCGTGGCTCCGCACACGTCGTTGACCGTCGTCATGATCGATATTGACCACTTCAAATCAGTCAATGACACCTATGGCCACCCGGTAGGCGATCAGGTCATTCGGGGCCTTGCCTGGCTACTCAAGGGCCGCCTTCGCTCGTCTGACATGATTGGCCGTTACGGTGGCGAGGAGTTTCTGATTGCGTTGCCTGATGTCAGTCCGGAACAGGCCAGACTGGTCATCGACCGCATTCGGGAGGATTTTTCGTCCTTGCCGCACGCTCATCCGACGGGCGCGCTATTCGCCACCTTCAGTGCCGGCATTGCGTCCTCACAGGGGGCTGTCAGTGCGCCGGAGCTGACCGAGGCCGCCGACAACGCGCTTCTCGAGGCCAAACGTCTTGGACGAAACCGCGTGGAAACGTCTTCATTTCAGACCTGTTACCTATAAGCGCTGTCGAGAGACAGTCTTGGCCGGACTCACCCTAGTAAAACGCAAGCCCAGACCAACACCACATTGATCAGGGCCAGCATGACGGCCGCGCTACCGATGTCCTTGGCGCGCTTGGACAGATGATGTTGATCAAGTGAAACCCGATCGACCACGGCCTCGATCGCCGAGTTAAGCAATTCAACAATCAGCACCAGAAGAATGCTGGCAATCATTAGCGCACGCCCGAGACCACTGACCGGCAACACAAAGGCCAGAGGGATCAGCACGCTAGCAAGCAATGCTTCCTGGCGAAAAGCGTCTTCACACGTGAAGGCGGCACGCAGCCCGGCCACTGAATAGTGGAAAGCACTCCATACCCGCTGCAAACCGGTTTTCCCCTTGAACGGGCTCTCATTTATCACGCGTGGCTCCTTGCCAACAGTTCTGATTCCCGAGTATACATTCCCAAAGCGCAACGCCGAACCCTCCTCACCGCTGCAGTCAGCCTTAAGCCCTTCAAAACACCCCGTACTGCCCTCGATCCTGGCATTTCGTTAGAATGACGGCCTTCGCTTAACAAACAGGAATCACATTGCCATGACCCAGGACGCACTCAAACAGGCGGTGGCGCAAGCCGCTCTCGCTTACGTCGTTGAAGGCCAGATTGTTGGCGTTGGTACGGGTTCCACGGCCAGGCTATTCATCGAGGCGCTGGCCAAAATGAAGGATAGAATCGCTGGAGCCGTGGCCAGTTCCGAAGACACCAAGAGGCGCCTTGAAGGTCACGGCATCAAGGTTTTCGACCTGAACGATGTATCTGACATCCCGGTTTACATCGATGGCGCCGACGAGATCAATGTCGAAATGCACATGATCAAAGGCGGTGGCGGTGCCTTGACACGCGAGAAAATTGTTTCAGCCGTCGCCAAAAAATTCGTCTGCATCGTTGATGGCTCAAAGCTGGTCGATGTTCTCGGTGGATTCCCGCTGCCGGTGGAGGTCATCCCAATGGCGCGCGCCCATGTCACGCGTGAACTGATCCAGCTTGGCGGCACACCGGTGGTGCGCGACGACTTTCTCACCGACAACGGCAACCTTATTCTGGACGTAAAGGGTTTGCAGATTCTCGACCCGGTTGATCTGGAAACGCGCATCAACCAGATCACCGGCGTCGTCACCAACGGCCTGTTTGCCTGCCGCCCTGCTGATGTCTGCCTGCTTGGCACAAGCAGCGGTGTGCAGACGCTGACCGCTGACTGAACTATTTGGCCGATACCCAGCCGCTAATTTTGCTGCACCAAAAAAACAAGCCCCGGATGGGGCTTTTTTTACCCCGGAATCAGGCGCTCGGCGGCACGTAGCCCTGCACCTGATCGACGCCGCTGCCAAAGAAATGCTTTTCAATCTGCTCGGCCAGATACTTGCGATGCGCCGCATCGGCCAGATTCAGGCGATTCTCATTGATGATCATCGTCTGCATGCGAATCCACTGCTGCCACGCTTCCTTCGACACCTGCTCATAAATCCGCTTGCCAAGCTCGCCCGGATAGGGCGGAAAATCGAGTGCTTCGGCCTCGCGACCGAGCTTGATGCAATTGACCATTCTTGCCATGAAATTGACTCCGTAAAGCAAAACCGCATTCGATAAAAGACGGCGTGATTATATAACCCCACCGGATAACGCCAAAGGCTTATAGCGCTTTGGAAAACACTTTGGAACGGCGCTGCATGTTATAGAGAAGCCGTTTTTCTGCCGGCAACTGATCCACCTTTTGTTCGATAAAACCGCGTTCCTTGAACCAGTGCGATGTTACCGTTGTAAGCACGAACAAGCGCTTGATGCCCAAGGCTCGGGCACGTGTTTCGATGCGCATCAGCAACTGCTCGCCATAGCCCCAGCGGCGATAGTGCGGATGCACGGCCACACAGGCCAGTTCGGCCTGATCGTCACCGTAGGGGTAAAGCGCAGCACAGCCAACAATCATTCCATCGTGTTCGACCACCGAGAAGCGCGTAATTTCACGTTCGAGCAATTCACGGGAACGGCGCACGAGCGTCCCGTCTTCTTCAAGTGGCTCAATCAGCGCCACAAGGCCACTAATGTCGTCCGGACGCGCATCACGCAGAATTTCAAGCGACTCGCGCGTGATGATGGTACCTACGCCATCGCGCGAGAATAGTTCGCGCAGCAAGGTGCCGTCCTCATTAAAGTCGATCAAGTGCACGCGACCGACGCCGGAGCGACTGGCACGCACGGCGCAGGGCAGATAGCGCTTGAGATCCGGAGTCAGCCAGTCGCCAATCGTGATCAGGCGTTCAGCTGTTTCGGTGGTCATCTCGCTGAGCAGTTTCCCATCGATATCTGTTGCGCCCTGGCTGTCGGTGAGGAAGATCAGTTTGTCGGCTCCGATGGCGATTGATGACGCTTCGGCCACTTCTTCCATGGCCAGATTGAATATTTCACCAGTCGGACTGGCGCCGAGGCACGAAAGAATGACTATATTTCCGATGGCGAGCTGGGCCTTGATTCCCTCCGCATCAATTTTGCGCACGCTGCCCGCGTACTGCATATCCACGCCATCGAGTACGCCGAGTGGCTTGGCCGTGATGAAATTACCGGCGATGACGCGAATCGTGCTATTGGCCATCGGTGTATCAGGCAAGCCCTGTGAAAGCAGCGCGTCAATTTCCAGATAGACGCTGCCCACCGCGTCAATCACACAATCGAGCGTCGCCGCATCGGTGACCCGATAGCCGCCATGAGTAACCGACTTGAGGCCTTTCTCGACCAACTCCTCCTCGATCTGCGGACGTGCTCCGTGCACCAGCACCAGGCGAACACCAAGTGCCGCGAGCAGATTGGCGTCATAGGCCAGAGTGCGCGCCAGCGGGCCGGAAATCGCCTTGCCGCCGAACGCAATTACAAACGTCTTGCCCCTGAACAGATTGACATACGGTGCCACTGAACGAAACAGCGAGACGAAGTGGGCGGAACTCAACTCTTCAATCATGTCTTCATCAATCCTTTATCTTTTCTTTGGGCTTCTCGGTCTTCAATGCGGCTTCCAGCCGTTCGCAGATCGTTTGCAGGATCTTCACCCGCGCAAAGTTCTTGTCGTTGGCTTCAACGATGGTCCACGGCGACTGCCCGGTACTGGTGCGATCGATCATGTCGCACACCGCGGCGTGATAGGCCGCGCTTTTCTCGCGGTTGCGCCAGTCTTCCTCGGTGATCTTGAAGCGCTTGAAATCGATTTTCTCGCGCTCCTTGAATCGCCTCAGTTGTTCTTTGTCGCTGATCTGCAACCAGAACTTGATGACAATCGCGCCATCTTTGTGCAGTTCATGCTCGAAGTCGTTGATCTCGCTGTAGGCCCGCAGCCAGTCCGCCTCGGAACAGAAGCCTTCAACCCGCTCAACCAATACCCGGCCATACCAGGTGCGGTCAAAAATGCTGACCCGCCCAACACGCGGGATTTGTCGCCAGAATCGCCATAGGTAGGGTTGCGCACGTTCTTCTTCGGTCGGAGCGGCAACTGGCACGATCTGGTACTGGCGCGCATCGATAGCCGCCGTAACCCGCCGTATGCTGCCGCCCTTGCCCGCCGCGTCCGATCCCTCGAAGGCGAGAATCAATGAATGCTTCTTGAATTCGGGATGCCGCACGAGTTCGGAGAGCCGCCCCTGCCACTTGGCGAGTTGGGTTTCGTAAATTTTCTTTTCGAGCTTCTGCGCCAAATCAAGTGCTGTCAGCACATCCAGATTGTCGATCTTTGGCGCCATTGGCGGTGCTACGGGGTAATTCTGGTCGCGCGTGTCGGCCAAGCGTTTTTGCAAGGCATCGAGAATGATCTTGCCAACCGTCAGCGAACGGTAGTGATCATCGGTCCCTTCGACAACAATCCACGGCGCCCACGGTGTATTCGTCATGCGCAGCACGTGGCCGGCCGCATCCTGCAACTTGTCATAGGTCTTCAGGCGCGACCAGCTTTCCTTGGTGACACGCCAGGCCGTTCTCGGGTC
>JANNNT010000504.1:0-3459 GCA_031398685.1 Rhodocyclaceae bacterium
AACCCGAATGCCGCTACCCGAACAGGAACGATTCAATTTCCATCGTTCGGCAAAACAGAAAACAAAAATGGCGCGATCAATCCGCGCCATTCTTTTGTCCAGAACCCGGTCAAAAATAGGTTTTTCTACAGCCTCAACGTCTGGTTTGAGGCGCGAAGCGGTCACGCCTGACGGTCGAAGGAATCCGGGGCGAGTCAGTCCGTTACACGCTATTCCGCCTGCCAGTCTGCGTGCCGGCCGCGCAAGGTTTCGCACTGCTCATCGACAAAAACCCGGGTGCGTGCCGGTAGCAGGCGCGATTGGGGATACAGCACGTTAATCGGACGCGGCGGTGGCTCGTGGTCGGCAAGCACGATGCGCAGTGCGCCGCTGAGCACGTGCGGAGCAACCTGATACGAGATGAACATGCCAAACCCCATGCCGTCGAGGCAGGCCTCCACCACGGGGGCGACCTGGTTGCAACTGAAGTTTCCGCGTACCGGTACGGTGAACCGCTTCTTGCCTGCGAAAAAATTCCACATGAGTGCGGAGGCTCCCGTGAAATGCAGGCAGTTGTGCTGCAACAGCTCGTGCGGATGGCGCGGCTCGCCATACCGCTCGAGGTATTCGGGCGTCGCCACCACAATACGGCGCAGTTGGCCAACCTTCCGTGCGACAAGCGTGGAGTCTTCCAGTTCGCCGATACGTATGCCGACATCAAACCCTTCGGCGATCAGATCGACCACGCGGTCGAGCTAATGGACTTCGATGTTCACGCCAGGGTAGCGCTGGGCAAAGCGCGTGACGGCTCCGCAGACATGCAATTGACCGAACAGCACCGGTGCCGTCACCACCAGTCGTCCCTGCGGCTCGCTGTGTTCGGTGCGTAGTTCCGCCTCGGCCTCACTCAGAGCGGAGAGCAATTGCCGACAGTGCGCCAGGTGTTGGCGCCCTTCGTCGGTCAGCGCGATGCGACGCGTCGTGCGGTTGAACAGGCGGGCACCCAGTTCACCCTCCAGCGCCGCCAAGCTGCGCACCACGGTGGGCAGAGAGCACTGCAACTCGCTGGCGGCAGCCGTCAGACTGCCGGCATCGGCAATGCTTACAAAGTTCTGAATGGCTTTGAGCTTATCCATACCACCCTGATTACTACGATATTTGAAGTAGTCAATTGCAAAATCGTGCATTTATTCCGACTCAGACATAAGCCAGAATTTGCCTTGCCCGATCAACAGAGGACTTCAAGATGAATTCGACGAACGCCACGCCATCCATCCGGTTGTACCGCTCGGCCCTCTCAGGCCATTGTCACCGTGTGGAATTGTTCCTTTCCCTGCTCGGACTGCCGCATGAGCCGATCGACGTAAACCTTGCTGCGCGGGAACACAAGACGCCGGAATTTCTCGCCCTGAATCCATTCGGCCAGATCCCCGTGCTGCAAGACGGTGCGCTTACACTCGCCGATTCCAATGCCATTCTGCTCTACCTGGCGTAAAAATACGGCAAGGATTCCTGGCTGCCGGACTCGCCAGCAGCAGCGGCCGAGACGCAGCGCTGGCCGTCGCTGGCGGTCGGGCCCTTGGCCTACGGCCCGGCCGCTGCGCGGCTCGCAGTGCAATTCCACGCACCCATCGGCCTGCCTTTGGCGCAGTCACGAGCGCATGCCTTGTTTGCCGTAATGAATGCGCATCTCGTTCAACAGGATTTCCTCACCGGCGCCAAGGTCGATCCCCGATCTCGCCCATTACGCCTATGTTGCCTGCGCGCCCGAAGGCGGCATCGCGCTGGACGATTACCTTGCGCTACGGGCCTGGCTTGCTCGCAATCAGCCGAGGTCTTGACGACGATGCACGAGCCTTCGTTGCCAGGGCAGATACCTTCTACATCGCCTCCAGCCACACCGACGCCGGCAAAGACGCCAGCCGCGTAGAGGGCGTAGACGTCTCGCATCGTGGCGGCCCACCGGGTTTCATTGACGTGGATGGCAACGACCTGTGGATACCCGATTACCGCGGCAATTTCTTCTTCAATACCATGGGTAACCTGCTGCTTAATCCGCACGCCGGTTTGCTGTTCATCGATTTTCACAATGGCGACCTGCTGAATGTCGAGGCGAGCACGCACATCATTACCGATGCCCTGTCATTCGCCCGCTTCCCTGCTGCAGAACGATTGCTGCATATCACTGTGCACCGCAGCATCTTTCGCCCGCGGGCATTGCCCTTGTGCTGGAATCCGTTAGGCCGGTAGGGACTGCAACCCTCTCTATGACGAATCGAGAAAGGTAATGACGACTAAACCAATACATGCAACGGACGAGATCACGATTCCTCTTCCGCCCACCGAAGTGTGGACAGTGTTGGCTGATTTCCGGGGATATCCGCACTGGTGGCCGAAGTCTCTTGGCCTGCGTGTACTCTCCGGTGGTGACACAACGCTTGGTACGGAAGTGGAAATTAACCCCTTCGGAGGGCAGCCTTTTCGCTGTCGGGTCGAAGAGATAGTCGTACCGGAACGCATCCTGATGCAATATTTCGGCGGGTTCATCGATGGGTTCGGTGAATGGCGGCTGGAGCCCCGCGGACGCGATACTCGGGTGATCTACAGGCTCGAAGCCCGGGCGCACGGCTGGCTGGTCGTACTACTTGGCAAGATGTTCAATCTTGCGCATGTGCACTCTCGGTCAATGCAGACTGTCCTGAAAAACCTCAAGCACGCGCTAGATCAGAAACATCACATGGCAACCGAGGTGCCGTCACTCGAAGATTCTGGAAAGCAGCCATCCGACCGACTGCTGTACTCTAAAACCTACCGAAAGCGCAATTTGAACAACTCGGCTAATCCGGCCATTCGGGGCACGATGCTGAAACGGCAGTTGTGCCACGCGTTGCCACCGTTCGCTCAATTCCAGCGAAAACTGGGGCGATTTCCAGATGAGCGGCTGCTTGCCGAAAATTTCTACTCGCCCTAGCGACCCGTTGCGGACGGTCAGGCCAACCGGCAGCGAACGTTGGCCTTGCACGTAACGGGTGCCGAAGCGCGTAGGGAGCCACCCGGTCACTCTTGTGGTTGATCCAGCCATGACTCGTAACCCTAACTGGATAAAGCCGCCACATTGGCCCGCGCCATGTGCAGTTTTTTGTAGCTATCGATTAGGCGCTGGTGCCTATCGAGCCCTTCCAGTTTCATGCTCGTTGGCGTTAAGCCGAAGAAGCGCACGCTGCCGTCCACTGACCCCATCACCGCATCCATCCGCGGGTTGCCAAACATCCGGCGGAAATTGACCACGTAATCGTCCAGTTCCAGGTCGTCGGCCAGCAGCACCACTAGCACCACATTCAAGGCCTGATAAAACAATCCGCGCTCGACCGTGTTTTCGTTATATTGCAGGAAGGTTCCCACCAGCTCTTGCGCCGCTTCAAATTGCTGCAAGGCGAGATAAATCAGCAGCTTCAACTCTAGAATCGTTAGCTGACCCCA
>JANNNT010000547.1:0-4512 GCA_031398685.1 Rhodocyclaceae bacterium
GCAGGTGGTCGAGACCTGGGTACTTTCGCTGGACATGACACCGGTGCAGTTCATGCTGCTCGCACAGTTCATCATTTTCATCCTGGGCTGGCCGCTGGAGTGGACGGAGATCATCGTCATCTTCATGCCGATCTTCATTCCACTGCTGTCGCATTTTCACATCGACCCGCTGTTCTTCGGCCTGCTGGTGGCACTCAACCTGCAAACAGCCTTCCTTAGCCCGCCGGTAGCGATGGCCGCGTTTTATCTCAAGGGGGTGGCGCCGCGGCATGTGACGCTGAACCAGATCTTTGCCGGGATGCTGCCCTTCATGGCGATTCAGGTTCTCGCGCTGGCCCTGCTTTATATTTTTCCCGGGATCGGCTTATGGCTACCCAGGGTCTTGTATCAATGAACGCGCCGGCCACCGGCTCAGCGCCTTTTATGGATTGAGGATGCCGCTTGAGCAATGACATCAAACTAGACGCTGCGCGCTTTTGCGTTGACCGGAAGCGTTTGCTTGCACAACTGCGCGAGCTTCTGCCGGAGCGCAGCCTGCTTGTGGACGCAGAGGATTTGCGACCTTACGAGTGCGACGGGCTGATGGCTTACCGCCAATTGCCGCTGATCGTTGTCCTGCCCGAAAGCGAGGCGCAGGCGCAAGCCGTGGTCAAAATCTGCCATGCGCTTAAAGTTCCCATCATTCCACGTGGCGCGGCCACCGGCCTGTCGGGTGGAGCGCTGCCGCATCGCGACGGGGTGGTGGTTTCACTCGCCAAACTGACGAAGATCGTCAGGCTGGATGCGCTGGCGCGAACGGCCGTCGTTCAGCCCGGCGTGCGCAATCTGGCCGTATCCGAAGCCGCCGCGCCGCATGGCCTGTACTACGCGCCTGACCCTTCTTCGCAGATCGCGTGCACCATTGGCGGCAATGTGGCCGAAAACTCGGGCGGGGTGCATTGCCTGAAATACGGCCTGACGGTGCATAACGTGCTGCGTGTTCGCGGCCTGACCGTGGCGGGCGAGATCGTCGAATTCGGCAATGCCGCACTTGATGCGCCGGGCTACGATCTGCTGGCGCTGATGATCGGTTCCGAGGGCATGCTGGCCCTGGTCACCGAGGTTACGGTCAGGCTCACGCCCAAGCCTGAACTGGCACAGGTTGTTCTGGCTTCGTTCGCGGAAGTGACGAAGGCGGCCGACGCGGTGGCCGGGATCATCGCCGCGGGGATCATTCCCGCCGGTCTGGAGATGATGGACAAGAAGGCCATCCATGCCGTCGAGCCTTACGTCAACGCGGGCTATGACCTGAACGCCGAAGCCATCCTGCTCTGCGAGTCGGACGGTACGCCGGAAGAAGTGGCCGATGAAATTTCCCGCATGTCCACCGTGCTCAAGCACAGCGGCGCGTCCGGGATTCGCATTTCGCAAAACGAGGCTGAACGGCTCAGGTTCTGGGCCGGGCGCAAGGCGGCCTTTCCGGCGATCGGGCGCATAACGCCCGACTATCTGTGCATGGACGGGACCATTCCGCGCAAAAGCCTGGCCCGGATGCTGCTCGCCATCGCCGAACTGGAGGAGCGCTACGGTTTGCGTTGCGCCAACGTTTTTCACGCCGGTGACGGCAATCTGCATCCGCTGATCATGTACGACGCCAATGTGCCGGGGCAACTTGACCGGGCGACGGCTTTTGGCGGCGAGATCCTGGAACTGTCGGTCAGGCTCGGTGGAACGATTACCGGCGAGCATGGGGTCGGCGTCGAGAAAATCGCTCAGATGTGCGCCCAGTTCACGCCGGCGGAACTTGAGGTTTTCCAGGCCGTGAAACGCGCTTTTGACCCCGACGGCTTGCTCAACCCGGGCAAGGTGATTCCGACCATCGCGCGCTGCCGCGAATACCGCCTGACCCGCGGCGCGGAATTTGGCGACGGCAATGTCGCTGACAACGCGGCGAGAATTTGATGAACGGAAACGCTGAACTCTGTCTTGCGCGATGGGCCGAGCGCGTCCGGGCGGCGGCGGCCGACAGGACGCCACTGCGCTTGCGCGGCGGCGGCAGCAAGGATTTTTATGGCCTGTCGCTGGCCGGCGAGTTGTTCGATACGCGGGAGTACACTGGCCTGGTGGCTTATGATCCGACCGAACTGGTCGTTACCGCCCGCTGCGGAACAGCGCTCGCCGAACTGGAAGCCGCCCTTGCCGAAAAAGGCCAGTCGCTGGCTTTCGAGCCGCCGCATTTCGGCCCGGGAACGACCGTTGGCGGTTGTGTCGCCGCCGGATTGTCCGGACCGCGCCGTGTACGGGCCGGCGCCGTACGCGACTTTGTGCTCGGTGTGAAAATCCTCGACGGCCACGGCCAGGTGCTCAGCTTCGGTGGCCAGGTGATGAAGAATGTCGCCGGCTACGATGTGTCGCGACTGCTGGCCGGCAGTCTGGGTACCCTGGGACTGATTCTTGAAGTTTCGCTCAAGGTCATGCCTTGTGCTCCGGCCGAGCAGACGCTAAGTTTCGAACTGGCGCAAAGCAAGGCGCTCGAACTGCTCAATCGCTGGGGCGGGCAGCCGCTGCCCATCTCGGCATCGGCCTGGGTTGAGAACAGTTTGCATGTTCGCCTCTCGGGTGCGCCAGCCGCGGTGAGCGCAGCGACAAAAAAACTCGGTGGTCAGCGCGCTGCCCCCGAGGCAGCAGAGCCTTTCTGGCTCAGCCTGCGTGAGCAAAGCCAGGCCTTCTTTTCCGGCGATGCAGCGCTGTGGCGAGTTGCCGTACCGGCAACAAGCGCCGTGCTGGCGCTGCCGGGAGCACAACTCGTCGAATGGGGAGGCGCGCAGCGCTGGCTGCGTGCCGAGAGCGTGGCGGAGGGTCAAGCGATTCGCCAGGCTGCAGAGCAGGCCGGTGGTCACGCCACGCTGTTTCGGGCTGACCCGACACTAAAGGCGGCCGTCGGCGTCTTTCAGCCGCTGGCCGGACCGCTGGCGCGCATCCATCGCCAGCTGAAATCCGCTTTCGATGCGCCGGGGGTTTTCAATCCCGGTCGCATGTATCCCGAATTCTGATCGATTTCCCGACTTCCGCCCATGCAGACCAATCTCGCCGATATCATCAAGGACACTCGCGAAGGCCGCGAAGCCGACAGCATCCTGCGCACCTGCGTGCACTGCGGTTTCTGTAACGCCACCTGTCCGACCTATCAATTGCTGGGCGACGAACTGGATGGGCCGCGTGGCCGTATCTATCTGATCAAACAGGTGCTCGAAGGCCAGCCGGTCACCCGGCGGACGCAAGTTCACCTCGATCGCTGCCTGACGTGTCGTTCCTGCGAAACGAACTGTCCGTCGGGGGTGGACTATCACCGTTTGCTGGATATCGGACGCGGCATCATCGAGCAGCGTGTTCCACGTTCGATCGTGGACAAGGCCAAGCGCCTGCTGCTGCGCGAGGTGATACCGCGTCCGCGGATCTTGCAGGCGGCCGTCACGATGGGTCGATGGCTTCGCCCCCTGTTGCCAACCGCGCTGGCCGCAAAGCTGCCAGCGCCATCCGTTGCCGCCGGCCGGGCACCGCCTTTCAAGCTTCCCATTGCGCATGCACGGCGCATGATCGTGCTCGCCTCGTGCGGACAGCAAGTGCTGACGCCGAACACCAATGCGGCGGCCGCACGCATTCTCGACAAGCTCGGTATCGAACTGTTGGCGCCTGCCGGTGCGGGCTGTTGCGGCGCACTGCGTTATCATCTCGACGCGCAGGACCAGGCGCTTGACGACATGCGCCGGGCGATCGATGCCTGGTGGCCGCATATCGAGAACACGACATCCGGGGGGGTCGAAGCCATCGTGATGACCGCTTCGGGCTGTGGCGTGCAGGTTCGCGACTACGGCAAACTGTTGCAGCATGATCCGGCTTACGCCGGGAAGGCGGCACGTGTTTCGGCGCTGGCTCGCGACGTTTCGGAAGTGCTGGCCGCCGAGCAGGAAAAACTCTTCGAGTTGGTGCTCACGTCCAGTGCCGGAGTCGGTCCACGAGTTGCCTTTCACTCGCCCTGTACCCTGCAGCATGGACAGAAAATCCGTGGTCTCGTCGAATCGCTGCTGGTCGCCGCCGGCTATGAACTCTCGCCGGTGGCTGATGCTCACCTGTGTTGCGGTTCGGCTGGAACGTACTCGATGACCCAGCCCGAACTCTCAAGGCAACTGCGCGACAACAAGCTGGCCGCGCTGGGCGCGGGTTCTCCGGCCGTGATCGTTAGCGCCAATATCGGCTGCCAGACGCATCTTCAGAGCGGTACGGCGACACCCGTTCGGCACTGGATCGAACTGATTGACGAGCGGCTCGGCGAATAGCAATACTCCCGCACTATTCGGGATGACTGTTCGATAACACTGTTTTCTCTTCAACAAAGCACGAAGCCCTCGGCGCTGTTGAGCGGGAGGGCTTGTGTTTGAGGGGAGCCTGGCGGTGACCTACTTTCGCACACGTAGTATGCACTATCATCGGCGCGACTTCGTTTCACGGTCCTGTTCGAGATGGGAAGGGGTG
>JANNNT010000620.1:0-2705 GCA_031398685.1 Rhodocyclaceae bacterium
TGATGGAGTGGAATCCGCTGCGACGCAGATGACCGAGCTGGCGCGCGAACGCGTTGGGACGAACGGTGATCTCGCGCGATACGGGTCCGAGGCTCGCGAATGGATGCGGATTGACGCGGTGATACAGCAGCACGCGCAAGCCTGTCTTTCGCGGCCCGAGGAGCCGCAACACCTCCCCAATGCACGCCAGTAGCGTTTTAAGTACGGTCTTGAGCCAGATCCTGGCACGCGAAACCAGCGTCATATAAAAGCCAACGAAGCCACGGTAAGCTCATGGTAACTGATGTCATGCGATGCAACAAAGCGTACTTTTCGTGGCCCGTAGCGCAGGGCCTGCTGGCGCGGCTCGGTTTCAGTCCAGGCTGACCAGGTCTGTCCGCGGTTCACGACCTCTTATAAAGACGCTCAGAGACGATGTTCGCAAAAGATAGGCAGAATCGAGCGTCGGCGACGCGCAAAACACCCATCACACCTGCCGCAACCCGCCGGCCGCGCCATCCGGAAAACCCACGCACAATCGCGGTGCCCTTGCTTGCCGGCACACGCCACGATTCGCCATCCATGCCCACCTCCGCCGTTTCGCGCCGCGCGACCTTCTCCGGCGCTCCACCACAGCGGCATGATGTTGTGGCACGCCAATTACCACCCGGATGGTGGCCAGCTATTTTTCCCGCTCGAACCGGGGCCTTTCATGGTGCCACTGGCCTTGCCGGTTGTCGTCACCCCCGCGCATTTCGTCTGCTTCCGATTCGACGGCCGCCAGGGCCTGTACATCCACCCACTGCGCAAGCCTGATGTCCCCACCTGAAAAGCGCGGGTTTTCATGCTGGTCCAGGGTACGATACTTGGGCTGACGCGGTTGAATTTCCTATCCGCCTGGCAGTATGGCAGCTATCCTTCGAAGTTCCGCGAGCGTACGTTATGGTTGAACCGAGGGCCAATCGTTGCCGCAGGCCGACCGCCGAAATGGTGGCTTTATATGGGCAGTGTGGCCGAGGCGCGCTAGCCCGCTTGGAAAAGGGAACCTCATGCAACCCATCCAACTCTTTTTACCCACCTTTCGCGTCGAGGAATGCCTGGCCGAAATCCGCGAGTGTCTGGAGAAGGGCTGGACCGGCCTTGGCTTTAAGACCGTGCAATTTGAAGAGGCGTGGAAAGCTTATACCGGCCTGCCGCACGCGCACTTCGTCAACTCGGCCACCGCCGGATTGCATTTGGCCGTGCGCCTGCTCAAGGAACAAAACGGCTGGCAGGAGGGCGACGAAATTATCACCACGCCGCTCACCTTTGTCTCAACCAACCACGCCATCCTGTACGAAAACTTGAAACCGGTCTTCGCCGACGTGGACGAACATGTGTGCCTCGACCCAGCTTCAGTACGCGAGCGCCTCACGCCTCGAACGCGGGCGGTGATGTTCGTGGGGCTGGGCGGCAACACTGGGTGCTACGCAGAGCTCATCGGACTGTGCCGAGAGCGCGGCCTGAAGGTCATCCTGGACGCCTCGCACATGGCGGGCACGCGCGTGCGCGGCCAGCACGTGGGCGGCGAGGCCGATGTAAGCGTGTTCAGTTTCCAGGCAGTCAAGAACTTGCCTACCGCCGACTCGGGCATGGTATGTTTTGCCGAGGCCGTGCAGGACGCCGAGGTGCGTAAGTGGACCTGGATGGGCATCAACAAGGGCACCTATTCGCGCACGGTGGACGGCGGCGCGTACAAGTGGTATTACGATGTCGAGCACGTCGGCTTCAAAGAATATGGCAATTCCATCATGGCCGCCCTGGCCCTGGTGTCACTCAAGTATCTCGACCCCGACAACGCCTACCGGCGGCAACTGGCCGCATGGTACGACGAATGGCTGGCCCCTGAGCCGCGCATCGAGCGCATTCCGGTCGCGCCCGGCTGCGAGTCGGCGCGGCACTTGTATCAAGTGATGGTGGACCGCCGCGACGAGGTGATGCTGGCGCTTAACGAACAGCAGATTTATCCCGGCGTCCATTACCGCGATAACACAAACTACCCGATGTACGCCCATGCTCGAGGCACTTGCCCGCGCTCACAGCGCGCCAGCGACCGGCTGATCTCCCTGCCCATGCACATCCGCCTGACGTATGCCGACGTGCAGCGCATCTGCCTGGCGCTCCAGGACAGCGTGGCGCGGATTTCGATCAAGTGAAAATGAACTAGCGCCCTGCCCGTGTTGGAGCGAGGTTGTATCCGGCTGCACCCACTGGCCGAGGCCGATTTGCCCGTGACCTGCAACTTTCTTCGCCACCAACGCACCCGGTTGCCGTTGCTGCCGCCGCAGTCGGCAGTAATCAACAGGCGAACGGCGCGAGGATGCGCGGCCTCGCCATTTCACGCCACCAGCGCCTAGTCCTCTCCACCGCAAACTCGGCGGTGTCGTGATCGATGCTGACATTCACCCATCCGGTATTGGCGGTCAGGTCATAGACGCCATAGGGGGCGACCTTGCCGAACTCGGAATCAATGACGTCATGAACCCTGACTTCCTCCGGCATTTGAAGCGGAACTTCCAAGTGATGCCGGGTGCGCAGTGGCTGGCGCTGCTGTGCAAGCACATTCCCGATTGCGACGAGCACGTCGTTCGGCTGCGCCGGCTGGTACTCGACAGAATCCAGCGCTCCACCAGTTGCACGCTCAGTTCGACTTTGGCCTTGTCCTGGGGGTGGTAGGCGCGTGCGGG
>JANNNT010000624.1:0-5030 GCA_031398685.1 Rhodocyclaceae bacterium
GCCATATGAAGCTCTGTGGTTAAATGCTGGACAACCAGCGCAGGTTGATGCTGGAGAAGGACTTCTTCCGACGCCTGAATAATCGGCGTTTTGAGCGAGGGATGGGACCAGCAAAACATGAAAGCGAGCAAGGCTCGGTCATCAACGCAACTCACCAGAATGAAGCTATCGAGTCGCATTCCCCAATACTCCAGGCTGATAGAAAACTCACGCCAAGTCATCTGGTTCCATCATTCCTCTGAAGCCTTTGCGGTAGTCAGTAACGTTGCGCGAACGCTTACTAACCATTGGTGCGGATTTCAATGGACCAGGCTACACTACGCTACGATGACGCGTCTGATCAAAGCATCGCTATCCGTAACGGAGTCGATAACCTAGGCATTTGGAAAATACTAATCGTTCAACGCAGTCCAAATTGATCCAAAGGCACTGTATTGCGGAACGGTTGATTTTTTTGGTTGAACTGATGGTGTAACAAATCTAAAACTACGCTAAAAGCCTTTCTATACAAAGGTCAGTGAGTCCCTTCCTGGCACCAAGCAAGTTCTCAAAAGCCGTACAACCACTAGGTTTGCGGCTTTTTTGTTGTCAGCTTGCTACACTTACGCCCATTTAAATCCCGCGTTTTTTGTTCGTCCCAAACGCGGCCAATGGTGGCGCTTCACGTACCGGCATCTCGGGAAAACGAAGACGATTTCATTTGGCATCACCCCGGAAGTTAGCTTGGAGGACGCACGTGAGCGACGGGAGCAAGCCAGGAAGCCACTCGCCAATGGTACAGCCCCTGCTGAAGATCGCCAAGAAAAAAAGCCGTCAGGCCATTTCAGGCGTAGGCGGGCAGGAAGGCCTTATCGTCTTCGGCCACCGGGCCGTCCTCACCCCAATAGGGTGAGAGCTTGCGCAAGCGGGCAATGATCGCCGGCACGGCGGCAATGACGCGGTCGATCTCGGCTTCGGTGTTGTAGCGCGAGAGCGAGAAACGGATGGTGCCGTGCGCGGCGGTGTAGGGAATTCCCATCGCGCGCATCACATGCGAAGGTTCCAGCGAACCCGAGGTGCACGCCGACCCGCTTGACGCGGCGATGCCCTGCTGGTTGAGCAGGAGCAGGATCGCCTCGCCTTCGACGAACTCGAAAGCGATGTTGGCGGTGTTGGGCAGGCGGTTAGCGGGATCGCCGGTGACGAAGGCGCGCGGAACCTGCGGCAGGATGCCGGCTTCCAGCCTGTCGCGCAGGCGTTTCACTTCCGTATTCTCGCAAGCCATGTGCTCCAGAGCCAGTTGCGACGCCACCCCGAGGCCGACGATCGAGGCGGTATTCTCAGTACCTGCGCGCCGGCCGCGTTCCTGGTGGCCTCCGCGCAGCAGCGGGCGGAAGCGCGTGTTGCGGCGCAAATAGAGGACGCCGACGCCCTTGGGTGCATGCAGTTTGTGGCCCGAAAGCGAGAGCATGTCGATCCGGGTCTTCTTCAGGTCGATAGCCAGCTTGCCGACGGCCTGCACGGCATCGCTGTGGAACATGGCACCGACGGCATGCGCCATTTCGGCCATCTCCTCGACGGGGAACAGCGTTCCGGTTTCGTTGTTGGCCCACATCGCCGAAACGATGGCGGTGCGCGGCGAGAGCAGCGACTTGTATTCGGCCAGATCGAGCCTGCCCTTCCGGTCGACAGCGAGGCGATGCACCACCACGCCCTCCTTCTCCAGATGGTCGCACAGCGTCAGGATGGCCGGATGTTCGACTACGGTGGTGATGACATGATTGCGTTCGGGCTGCGCCTTCAGTGCCGAATAAATCGCCGTTGAATCGGACTCGGTGCCGCAGGACGTAAAAACGATTTCCGAATCGTGTTCGGCGCCGAGCAGGGTCTGCACGCTGATGCGGGCGTCTTTCAGCCCTTGCGCCACCTTGTTGCCAAAGCTGTGCATCGACGAAGGATTGCCGAACTGCTCGGTGAAGTAAGGCAGCATGGCGTCGACCACCGCCGGGTCGCAGGCCGTGGTGGCATTATTGTCAAGATAGATGGGTTCCATGGGTTTAGCCCCTGCCGACGGAACGAGCCAGCAGGCTTGCCGGCAGCAATTGAACGAACTCGCCGAGCGCCTCGACCAGCTGAGCCTGGATTCCGGAGAGCGTGGCCTGCTCCATCATGCAGCCCTGACAGGCGCCCTTGAGATTGACGAAGATGTTCTTGCCATCCACTTCGACAATCTCGATATCGCCGTGATCGCGCTGAAGCATGGGACGAATGGACTCGATGGTTTCCTCGATCTTGCGCATGCGCTGGAAGTTGGTCAGCCTGGGCTTGCCGGCAGGAACATCAGCCGGCATCGTTTTACTTGCGGCCAGCGGCGCGGTGCACCGCTCTCCGGCTACCCTGGCGAGGATTTCCTCGACGCCTTCATGACAACTGGAACAGCCGCCGCCGGCCTTGGTGTAGTTGGTCACCTGCTCGACGGTGGATAGATTGTTGGCACGCACCACGTCCTCGATTAATAGCGCATCGATCGCGAAACACTTGCAGACCATCGCCCCTTCTTCATGGTCGTCCTTCCACACCTCGCCGCGGAAGTTGGCTACGGCTGCCTGCAGGGCTTCGCGCCCCATCACGGAGCAGTGCATTTTTTCCGGCGGCAGACCGTCGAGGTAATCGGCGATTTCCTGGTTGCTTACCTTGAGTGCTTCGTCGAGCGTCTTGCCCTTGACGATCTCCGTCAAAGCCGAGGAAGACGCGATGGCCGAACCGCAACCGAAGGTCTGGAAGTGGGCATCGACGATGCGCTCGTTTTCCGGATCGACCTTCAGCATCAGCCGCAAGGCGTCGCCGCACTTGATCGAGCCGACATCGCCGACGGCGTTGGCGCCGTCGAGCGGCCCGGCATTGCGGGGGTTGAAGAAATGTTCCTGAACCTTTTCAGAGTAGTTCCACATTTCGCCGTTCCTTTAAATAAACCATGAAAAAGCTGGTAACCACAGCGAACACAGCGAGCACGGCGAAAAGCAATGGCGTAATTCGCTTTTACAAGGTGTTGTACAAATAATCTTTTCGCTGTGCCCGCCGTGTCGCCGTGGTTAATTGCAGTTCTTGAATAAAACCAATGCCGCAACCGCAAGCGGCCATGGCGCTGCGCTCACGTCAAGCATTGAGCTGAGGCAGGGCGGCGAAGGTGTGGCATCCTTTGGGGCAGACGCGGCCACAGGCACCGCAGCCGATGCAGTCTGCAGAGTTCGCCAGGGTCATGACGGAAGCGGTATCGTCTTCGTCGTAGTCCTCGTCATCATCCATTGCCATATCTTCGCCACGGACGACGAGGTCAAGCACGTCGCGCGGGCAGACCTTGTAGCAGCGACCGCAGCCGATGCATTTTTTCGGGTCGAGCGCGGTGGCGAATTCCGGCGTCCAGATGCTGCCGCCCAGGGTCAAACCAGTGATGTTTTCCATGTCAGATTCCTCAATCAATTTGTTCAACGGCCACCGCGCAGTTCACAGCCCGGCCACTTCGGGAAACTTGCCGACGATTTCGAGCGCCACCGACAAATATTTGTCCGCCTCGGTCTTCATCTTCGACAGGCTTTCGAAACCGAAGCGATGCACATCGCGCAGGGTGCGGTCGAGCACCACCAGCTTGCCCACGGTAATCAGTCCGCGGCCAAAGCCTTCATGGCTCAGGTGGATCAGCGGCACGGCCATCAGCCCGCATTCTTTTTCGATCAGCACGGCAATGGCGTTGTAGAAGGCCTTGATGCACGCCAGCGTAGCTTCGTCCGGATCGCCGATCAGCGGAATTTCGGCCTTGCGCTCCCTGGTCAGAACGAAAGCATCAAGCAGGTTCTCGACCGGCTTGCCGTCATACTGGCCGTAGCTGTCGAGGGCGCGCATCTGGCGCACCATCTCCTTGATGAAATCGCTGACCAGGATGGGATCGCCTGCGATGACAGGCACAACGCTTGCGCTCAGGGATGCGCTCATAGGTGTTCTCCAGGTTGTGAAACGGGATGACAGACGGAAGGCGTCAGCCCCCGGCCGAATGCGTAGTTGGAAATCAGGCGCGCCAGCAGCAGTCCGGCGACAAAGCCGAGTCCGGCGCCCAGCACGGCGGCGCCATCGCTCTCATAGCAGGTGGCGGCAATGATTGCGCCGGCCAGCAGAGCGAGCGGCGGCAACAGGTAACCGAGCAGCGCGGCCAGCGCCACCGATGACGAAGGCATCGAGACCGTGAGGTGATCGCCGAGCCGCGTATGCTCAGGCAGCGGCAGGTGAATCAGCTGCGCTGCCGCACTGCCCGACGCACAGGTACCGCGGCTGCCGCAACCGTTACAGCCCGAGGCACGTTCCAGGCGAATCTGCGCCAGGCCATGCTCGAAGCCCACCACTTCTCCGCTGCGTTCGATTGAGTCAATCATTCCTGCCAGCCCTCCTCCGCCATGCGGTCGAAGCGACTGTTGTCGCTCTCGCGTTTGGCCAGCCGGTCGATCCACGCAATGCCGCCTTCGCGGATGGCCTTGCGCAACTGGAGCAAGAGCGAATCGATGGCCACTTCGTCGTCCATGCGCACCGGTTGAATGCCGCCGGCCAGCAACTGGCGCACCGCAGACCCCCCCACGGCCAGGCAATAGACGGCGGCACAACCCGCGAGCGCCGCAATTTTTTCAGCGAGCTTGTTCTCGTTGCCGTCCATCGATTCGGCGGGAAATTCCGCCACTTGCACCAGCCTGGCACGCTCGCCGTCAAGGGCGTAAATCGCAAAGCCGACGGTCGCGCCGAAGTGCTGGTTCACCGCGACACGGTCGGCGGTGGCGAAAGCGACTTTTAGCATGGCCGTAGTCATGTCCACCTCGCCGTCAGTGGCGGACCAGGCCAGGGCGAGCTTGCGCCCGCTCCGGTTCGGTCCGCTTTTGTTCGTCACGGTACACGGATCGATAGGCAGGGATGTCATGGTGCTGCCCCAGAAAAAGGTTGGCGATATCGAACAAGGCCTGCCGCGCGCTGCGGTAGCCCACCCAGCCGCGCGCATAGCCGCCGACCCAGTC
>JANNNT010000643.1:0-9844 GCA_031398685.1 Rhodocyclaceae bacterium
GGATCAAAAGCCCCATCATTGGCGATGGGTCAGGGAGGGTCAAACATTGCCAGCGGGGGACGCTGAAGCAACAATTGCAGTCTAGTAATTTCCCAATCTCATGTCTGTTGTGACTGTTTAGTGTTTTCGTGACAGTGTGTAAGCGTCGGCCATGCCGGGTTGACGTCGATGTCGGGCCAGGTTTCAAATGACCCTCGCCCCCTCCGCTGCCTCCTCGCGCCATGGGGCGGCACGAGCATGCAAGTGCTCGGCTTAGTGAGACTGAGTCGCGAGGACAAGGACAACACTCACAATTTTTTTCATGGCAACTCCAGGAGCAACAATCCATACTGTTAACGCCAAAGGGCTGAGCGCCGACGTCGTTTTGTAGCACTTCGTCGCAACGAGTAGCAAGCCCAGTACGCCGAGGCAATGAGCACGAGTTCGTTGTGTGCGGAGTGATCTACCCCGTGAGACATTGGCATGCAGGAGAAACCATGATTAGAATTTTCCTTGTTTGCACGCTTCTGATTGCAATCTCGCCCTGCGGGTTTGCCGAGATACCGGAAAGTCTTCCTGAGTTGCCCGCCTACAAGGGGGAAATTCAGCGGGGTGCGGACGGCAAGTTGGGGGTTCAGGAGAGCAAGAAGCCAGCCAGGCGCCGTGCCGATGGTTCGTCGAAACCGGCAACGATGTTTGTCGGCCCCCAGGAAAAGATCACCACCATTACCGAGGCGGCAAAGCGTGCACGGGATGGCGAGATCATTGAGATCCGGCCCGGTAATTACCGCGGACAACCGGCCGTGTGGACCCAGAACAACCTGGTCATACGCGCTACCGGGGCGCGGCCGGTAATGATCGCCGATGGGAAAAGCGCCGAAGGCAAGGGCCTCTGGGTGGTCAGGAGCGATCATGTGCGGATCGAGAATATCGAGTTCCGGGGCGCGCGCGCGGCGGCCGGCAATGGCGCCGGCATTCGTTTCGACCGAGGCCATCTCGTCGTTAACCGCTGCGCGTTTTTCGACAACGAGATGGGGATCCTCACTGCAAATCTCCCGGACATGACTCTGGCGGTAAGCGACAGCGAGTTCGCCGCTCCACCACACACGGCGAGCGACCTGCACCATCTGCTCTATGTCGGGGCCATCGGGCGGTTTGAGCTGTCGGGAAGCCGCTTCGAGCAAGGGTATCTCGGGCATCTGGTCAAATCACGCGCCCGGGAGAACTACGTGCGTTACAACCTGCTGGTCGATGGCGCGGGGGGCAGCGCCTCGTACGAACTGGAGTTTCCCAACGGCGGGATTGCCTATGTGCTCGGCAACGTGATCGGGCAGAGTTCCGGAACGAATAATCCGGTACTGGTCGCGTACGGGGCAGAAGGCCCGCGGTGGCCGGATAACGCGTTATTCCTGGCCCACAACACACTGCTCAACGATTTTCATGCCGGAACCTTTCTCAAGGTATGGGCCGAAAAATTCCCGGACGCAATCGAGACCTGGGTGATCAATAACCTGACGGTCGGATACGGCGACCTGTTCGCGCCGGCGCAAGGCAGATTCGAGGGCAATACCTTGGTGCCGCGCCGTGATCTACTTGAGTACGGCGGGCTGCCGCTGCGCCTGAACAGTATTTCTCCGCTGCGTGGATCAGTCAGAACGCCCGGCCAGCCGCGCGATATGGATCTGTTGCCGGAAGCAGAATTCGCTTTCCCCACCGGCCGGCGAGCAATTCACCGCAACAGCTCTCTGGCCCCCGGGGCATTTCAGTAGTCACTGAAAATATAAGTATGAAGGGATCGGCCCAGTGACGGCGGCGAACAGGAAAAGCGCCGCCGGAAACCGTGTTTATGGGCGGGTAGGCCGGCTCTGCGTATGCTCCGTTTACTCTGTTTTTTCTCTCCGCCCGGCTGCCAGCAGATCCTGTGGCGTGTCGAGATCGAAAAAGCTGCGCAAGCCCGGATCGGCCTCCAGCAGCTCCGACTCGTCGACATAACAGACATTCAAGCGCTCCAGCGCCGCACGCAGACTCCGCTTGCCGCCACTGTCCAGCATCGCCCGGATGGTCTCAAGACAATTCGCCGCGTAAAACGCCGCCAGAGGCTGCGGGTGTCCGCGCACGACCGGCACCACGGCTTGATAACTCGATCGCTGCTGCGCCAGCCGTTCGATCAGTGCTGGCTGCACGAAAGGCATGTCGGTCGCCACGGCGAAAATCCACGGAGAATGGTCTTTTTCAGCCTGCACCAGTCCAGCGCACAGCCCGGCCAGTGGCCCGGCATTGGTGTACGCGTCGCAGATTTGCGGCAGGGGGATGTCCGGACGCGGCTGGCGCACGCTGACCAGCAGCTGCGGAAACATCGGCTGCACGATGGCCACCACGTGTTGCAGCAGCGTCTGTTCGCCCAGAACGAGCGTCGCCTTGTCGCAACCCATGCGCTGCGACTCGCCGCCGGCCATGACAATCGCCGTGCAATCCGCGATCATCGAGCGGCGTGCTCAAGCAGAAAATCGGCCAGTCCGGCGATGTCGTCGAGGGCAAAGTGGGGGAGTTGCGGATAGATCTCGTCCATATCGGTGACGATGGCGATCAGGCCGTCCGCAAGCGCGCAGCGCGGCGGCTTGGCGCATTCGCGGCGAAGAATCTCGACTTTGTCGCCGGGGGCCAGCGAAAAACCCTCGGCCAGCACCATGTCGGCCTCACCGAGAAAGCGTTCAGCCAGTTGCGCCGGTTCGCGGCGATCCACCGCATCGGCGACGATCTGCAATTCGGTCGACGTCACCAGCATGCTCAGCACGGCACCGGCTTTCTTGTAGCGCCAGCTGTCCTTGCCTTCCTTGTCCAGCTCGACTTTGTGATGCGCATGTTTGATCGTCGCCAGACGCAGGCCTCGGGCCGTTAGTTCGGGCAGGAGTTTTTCGACCAGCGTGGTTTTGCCGGAGCCGGAATGGCCAACAAAAATGAATACGGACGGGGTCATGGATCGCGTTCTGAAAAAGCAGGTTTAAGCACGAAGGATAAAGCGCGGCAACGCGCAAGATCGGGTTGGCATCACCGGCCCGGTTCGGCGAATGGTCATTCGGTTTTTTTTTGCAAACCAAAGTCATCCGCCGATATACGACATTTCGATTTTGCGCCGCGGCAACTCCGTGGCGGCATGGCGCAGCTGTGAATAACGGTCGCTGCGATGCGCCCAGGTATCGGTTATCAGGCGGCTCAGCGTCTCGTCGCTCCCGTCATGCCGGAGCGGGTCGCGCAAATCCACGCCTTGGTCGGCAAACAGGCAGGTGTAGAGCTTGCCGTCGGTGGACAGCCTGATCCGGCTGCATTCGTGGCAGAACGCCTGGGTGACCGAGGCGATCACGCCGATCTCACCGCCGCCATCGGCAAAGGCCCAGCGCTTAGCCACTTCGCCGCGGTAGTTGGGGTCGACCGGGCGAATCGGATGATGTCGGTTGATGTCGTCCAGGATTTCCTGTGCCGTCACTACATCGTCCATACGCCAGCCGTTGGTGCTGCCAACATCCATGAATTCGATGAAGCGCAGGATGACGCCGCTGTTGCGGAAGTGGCGAACCAGCGGAATGATTTCATGCTCATTCACGCCGCGCTTGATCACCGTATTGACCTTGAGCGGCATCAGCCCAGCCGCCTGCGTCGCTGCGATGCCGTCGAGCACGGTCGCTACCGAGGCCTGCGAATCGCTCATGCGCTGGAAGGTTTCCTCGCTCAGTCCGTCGAGACTGACGGTCAGGCGCGAGAGCCCGGCATCTTTCAGCGCCTGCGCCTTTTTGGGCAGCATGACGCCATTGGTGGTCATGGCGATTTCGACGGATTTGCCGGTGCCGGTGGCCAGCTTCGCCAACGCCTCGATCAGGTGTTCAACCCCATGCCGCATCAGCGGCTCGCCGCCGGTCAGACGAATTTTTTGCACGCCCAGACGCGCAAAAATGCCGGCAACGCGCACGATCTCTTCAAAACTGAGCAACTCGGCGCGCGGCAGAAAAACGAAATCCTTGCCGAAGATCTCTCGTGGCATGCAATACGTGCAGCGCAGATTGCAGCGGTCAGTGACGGAAATGCGCAGGTCACGCAAGGGTCGCTGCAAGGTGTCGGCAACGAACGTCACTGGTTTTTCTGCATCGCTCATGTTGATGTTCCGTTCCGTTGAATGCTCTGCCGATTACGCCTCATTGTAGCCGTGCACCGACTTGCCACTTCTGATCCTGATCAAAAGAGAACCGTAATTGCACCGCGGCGTTCCATCCATTCTGTTTCGGCCGTTGCCTGCTATCCCCATGACAACAGGCCATAGCTACTGCAATTAAGGTCTTTTGCTTTTTACTGCCTCCCAGGCCGACTTTAGTGCGGCGATGGCCTCGGGAAGCCTCTGCTCAATCTCGTCCAGCAGGGGTTCAAGACGCTCATCAAACCCTTGTGCAGCCGCAGTCTCGATCAACGCCGCACGACCAGTCAGCCGACGCAGCCCGATGGTAGCCGCGGAGCTCTTCATGCGATGGGCAGCGTGAGCAACATTTTTGACCGATCCTTCACGAAGCGCTCGCTGAGCTTCTGCCACGGTAGCCTGAGCCGTTTCAGCGAACAGTCCAATAATATGACTGGTCACCTCGATGCCGAGTTCCTTTGCATGGCACTCCAGAATTCGCTCGTCCACCTCCGGATCAACATCGGTCTCCCGGCGCAGGAAAGGATCGGATGAGACCGCATCGTTGCCGGTGCCGGGATCTCGCCGCAAAGCTGCGCGAATGGTTGCTTCCAGGCGTTCCGGGCGGTACGGTTTGCCGAGAAACGCGTCGGCTCCGGCGCGAAGGCTGGCTTGAATGTCATCTCTGGTGACCAATGCCGAAAGGACCACAATCGGTATCCGGGCGGTTGTCTGATCTGCACATCCGCGAATACGGCTGATCGTTTCCAGACCGCCGATGTCGGGCATGTTCAGATCCATCAGCACCAGATCAAACCGCTTTTGGTCAAGCAGGGTCAGCGCCTCTCTTCCCGAGGCTGTCGCGGTAATCTGGTGCCCCGCTCTTTCCAGAAGCCCCGTGGCGACCACGCGGTTGATTTCATTGTCTTCGACGAGCAGTACATCCAAGGCACGGGTGATGTGTTCAGGGGCGTCATCGCCAGTAAGCTCGCTGTCTGTGCACAGCACCCAGGGAACCTGAAACCAGAATGTGCTGCCGTGGTTGATCCGGCTCTGGAGTCCGATCTCTCCGCCCAGGGCGGTAACCAGCTTGCGACAGATCGCCAGTCCCAACCCGGTTCCACCGAACCGGCGAGAAACCGACGCGTCAGCCTGAACGAACGCACTGAAGAGGTTGGTCTGGCCGCTTTCGGAGATTCCGCAACCCGTGTCGCTGACCGAGAAACGTAGCCACTGACCCGCATGCTCTACGCGCAGCTGAACTCCGCCGCGCTCGGTAAACTTTACGGCGTTGCCGACCAGGTTGAGCAGGATCTGGCGCAATTTGCCAAAATCCCCGCGCAGTTTTGCCGATAGGGCCGGTTCGAGGTCGGCGGCAAGCGTCAGCCCTTTGACCCTGGCAGCGGGCACCGTCAACGCTAATACATCGCGAATCAGCACGTCGACGTCGAAGTCGATATTTTCCACTTCCAGGACTCCGGCCTCAATTTTGGAGTAGTCGAGAATGTCGGCGATCAACGACGAGAGGATTTCGCCGGAAGTCGAAATGAGGTCGACGTAACCAGACTGCCTGTCGTCGAGTGAGGTGTCGCGCAGCAAGGTCGTGGTGCCGACAATGCCATTGATCGGGGTGCGAATTTCGTGGCTCATGGCCGCCAGAAATGCCGATTTTGTCCGGTTGGCCTGCTCGGCCTGGTTCAGCGCGAGTTTGTAGTCACTGACGTCGTTGAAGATCACTACCGTTCCGGCGAACTTCTCGCTGACGTCGAGCATGGCCTGGGACTTGACTTCAAAGCAGCGCGGGCCCAATGCGGTGTCAAGCAAATGCTCTCCGTCGTTACCTACCAGCTTAGCCAGGACGCCTTCAAGAAGCGTGAGGTGATCGGAGCCATAGTAGCCCGCACCGGGAACCCTTGAACCTCCAAACAGCTCGGCCGCGGCACGATTGGCGTTATCGACATGCCCGGCCGTGTCCAGCAGAACAACCGGGTCCTTGAGGCTCTCGAAAATCGTCAGATATTTGTTCTTTTCGTTTGTCAGCTCGCGGTTCTGTTCTGCCGCATCCAGCACCAGCACGCTTTCGTTCTGACTGGCCCATTCGCTACAGAATCCTATTTCCACCCGATCGAAGAAGCGGTTGATGAACTCGCTATAGCGCGGCAGGTGTTCTGTGGGCAATTCTCCAAGATCAAGAAGGTCCAGATAGGATTGCCGGTAATACTTCATCAGCCCGAGGAAAAGGCCCAGCGTAATTCCGCGCGAACGATGCCGACGCGCTACCTTTATTCCGAAGGCGGTAATCGGATCGTCCGCATAGTCGCCACCCGCCGCCAGTTGTGGTGGTTCGGTGTTGTGAGCGAGCGCCTCGATCAACGGTTCGGACATTCCGCAGATGGCCGTGCGCCAGGCCTCGGTCAAAGTCGACGTGAATGGCGTGTAGCCATGAAGCTTGGCATAACGAATCGTCTGATTGACCAGCCAGTCTTCACGCCGCAAAATCAGCTTGCTCAACAGGTGCATAGGCCTCCCGAATCATCGATGTCGAAGACGAGTTTGCAGCCGAATAAATCTCGGCCCTGGAGGCCTATTGTAGCTGCCGGAATCGGCGGCCGTGGCCGCCGATTCCGGCATTGGCTTACCGACTCAGGCCGCACTCTTTGGTGCGTTGAAGACCTGGGGCTTCGGCGCTGCCCCTTTGTATTTTTCGACATCGCCGACGGCGGTATGGCCGCAGTTTCCCTGGGCCAGCCTGGACGTGCCCATATCCACCGTGAGCACGTTAACGTCCCCGTAGCGATCCAGGCTCCCCGGCTTGCCAGGTTCGACGGGGTCGTACCACCCGCCCTCGCTGACGCGAACGACGCCGGGCCGGATCGCATCGGTCACTTTGGCGCCGGCGAGGATCTGTCCGCGGTCGTTGAAGACGCGTACCACATCGCCGTCCTTGATGCCTCTGGCTTTGGCATCGCTGGTGTTGATCAGGCACGGTTCGCGGCCGGCTACGGCGTAGCCGTCCCTGAGCACTGTTCCGCAAAGCTGGGAGTGCAAGCGGTCTTTCGGGTGGCTGGACGCGATATGCAACGGGAACTTGGTCTTGGGGCCGCCCAGCCGTTCCACGGGCTCCATCCAGGTCGGATGCGGCGGGCAATCGTCGTAGTTCATCTTTTCGATGTTTTTGGAGTAGATCTCGATGCGCCCGGTTGGCGTTCCGAGCGGATTGAGCAGAGGATCCTCGCGGAACTTGCTGTGGCGCACGAAGGACTTGGCCTCGGCGGAGATGGGAAACTCCACGACTCCCGTGCCGTTCCAGAACGCGTCGAAGCCCGGCATCTCCACTTTCTTGGCCTTCGCCTGCGTCAACGCCGCTTCGTAGAAGGACCGTATCCAGTCCATCTCGGACTTGCCCTCGGTGAATTCCTTTTCCTTGCCCAGGCGCTTGGCGATGGCGGCAAAGATGTCATAGTCACTGCGTGCTTCGAACATCGGCTCCACGAGCTTTTTCATGGCCATGATGGCGCGCATGGAATAGTCGCCCACGTGTTCGATATCGTTGCGTTCGTACGACGTGGTGGCCGGGAGAACGATGTCGGCGTGACGGGCGGTGGCCGTCCACTGGAAATCCTGGACGATGAAGGTTTCAAGCTTCTGGAAAGCCTTGACCATGCGGTTTCGGTCCTGATGGTGAGCGAAGGGATTGCCGCCCACCCAGTACGCCAATTTGATGTCCGGGTAATTGGCTTGCTTGCCGTTAAAGTCGAATGGCTTTCCCGGATTGAGCAGCATATCGACCACCCGAGCAACCGGTATCGTTGCCGCGCCGCTCGTGGTCAGCCATGCCGCACCGGCAACCGCCTTGCCGCCGTCGGTGATGCCGGGCATGACCGGACTGTCGGCGCTGGGAGCCCCGCCGTTGGCATAGTGGTAGCTCAACCCGAAGCCGCCGCCGGGCAAACCGATCTGGCCCAGCATGGAGGCCAGGGTGACCAGCATCCAGTGGGCCTGCTCGCCGTGGTGCTGACGCTGCATCGACCAGCCGCTGGCCAGCATGGTGCGGTTTTTGGCGAAGCGTCGGGCCAGTTCCTTGATCGTTGCTGCAGGAAGGCCGCAAATGGACGATGCCCACTCGGCCGTTTTTGGCGTGCTGTCTTTCTCGCCCATCAGATAGGGCAGGAACTTGTCGAAGCCTGAGGTGTAAGCAGTCAAGAACTTGGTGTCGTGCAGCTTCTCGGCGACGAGGGTATGGGCAATCCCGAGCATCAAGGCGACGTCGGTCTGCGGCTTGGGCGCTAGCCATTCAGCGTTGAGGTAGGTGCAGGTTTCGGTCTTCAGGGGGTCGATGCAGATGACTTTCTTGCCTGCAGCCTTGAGCGCCTTCAAGCCGGCGTAGCCGTCATGGTCGGCAATCGTCCATCCGATCTGGTTGGTGAGCATGGGATTGGCGCCCCAGAAGACGACCAGTTCGGACTTGTCGACGATGACGGGCCAAACGGTTTGCTGTTCGTAGACTTCGAGCGTACCGAGGACATGCGGCATGATCACCTGCGACGCCCCGGTGGAATAGTCGCCCGAGCTGTTAACGAAACCGCCCTTCAGGTTCATCATGCGGCGCAGCAGGTTCTGACAGTTGTGCAGCTTGCCCGGACTCTTCCAGCCATAGGAACCCGCAAAGGAGGCTGCCGGGCCATGCGTCTTCTCGACCCGAGCAAGTTCCTTGGCGACCAGATCAAGCGCCTGATCCCAGCTTACGCGCACGAAGTCGCCGCTACCGCGACTGGCCGTATCGGCTCCCGGTCCTTTTTCCAGAAAGGCGCGTCGTACCATGGGGTACTTGATGCGGGTGGCCGAGTACACCGAATCGACGACGCCCTTGAGTTGAGCACTTGGGAAGAGATCTTTTTCCCATGGGGTGTAACCGACAATGCGACCGTCCTGGACCTTTGCCCGGAAAGCGCCCCAATGCGATCCGGTAAGAATCTCGCCCGATTTCGTCTCGGCCGCCGCCGCCCCGAACGAAAGAAGTGACGGACCGATGATCCCGAGCGCGCCTGCGGCTCCGATAGCTTCAAGAAACTCACGACGAGAAAAACGGAC
This sequence comes from Rhodocyclaceae bacterium, assembly GCA_031398685.1. GTDB lineage: Bacteria > Pseudomonadota > Gammaproteobacteria > Burkholderiales > Rhodocyclaceae > Propionivibrio. Next base: position 9,233 of record JANNNT010000643.1, read on the forward strand.
CAGACCCTCTGTACCCGATTTATGTGACATTGCTTTTCTCCTAATTGGTGAATGATTCCCTGCGTATTACCGCAGTCAATTTAAAGCCAACACGTAAACAGAATTTTCGGAGCAGGTAAGCGGCACGCAAACGCGGCGTAAACACGCTGTGAACGCACCGCCCTGACACTCAGTTTTCGGCAAGATAGGCCCGGTCCTGTTCCAGGAAGGCGACCAGCACCGCGGCCAGCCCCGCGTGAAATCCCAGCTCGTCGATAGCCGACACCCGTTCGGCGAAATGCCGCACCCAGCTGAGTAACTGCTTATCAAGGAAATCAGCCTGCTCGGCGAGCAAAGGGGGCAGGGCGCGTTCCTGCTGTTCTTCTTCCTCGGCCACCCGCAGGGCGAGTTGCGACATCACGTCAAGTTGTATGGAGAGGTGATCGGCCGGCTCGCGCACCGTATCCTCCAGTCGCATCCGGTGCTGGCGCAGTACCCGGTCCATCTCGCCCGTGGCCTGTTGGCACAGCAGCCCTTCCTTGCTGTCGTATACCGAGCGATACGGCGGAGCCACGTCATAAGCTCCGACGCCATCGAACAATCGCGTGTGGGCTTTAGCCAAAGCCGCGGCCG
>JANNNT010000679.1:0-3005 GCA_031398685.1 Rhodocyclaceae bacterium
GTCGCAGGTTAAAGCCTTCAAGGGATGCTCGCTTGCCTAGAACAGTCCTTTTGCTCCGCTATTTGGCTCCGATTTCGGAGTCATTTGCAGCGGGTATCTCATTTGTTTGGTGATCTGTATTTCCGCCGGAACTGGACTTCAGTAAGTTTGCAGTAGCGATCTAAACAGCACGCAGAGAAAAGGGGAGCAAACTTGCTCCCCTTTGATTTTATGAACTTTATTACTACGAAACAAGGTGGCGTCAGTTGGCGAAGTTCTTCTCGGCAAAGCCCCAGTTGGCGAGGCTGGTGAGGAAAGTCTCAACATACTTCGGACGCAGGTTGCGATAGTCGATGTAGTAGGCGTGTTCCCAGACGTCGATACACAGCAGCGCTTTGTCGCCGGTGGTCAGCGGGGTACCGGCGGCACCCATGTTGACGATGTCGACCGAACCGTCCTCTCTCTTGACCAGCCAGGTCCAGGCGGAACCGAAGTTGCCGACGGCGGAGGCCTGGAAGGCTTTCTTGAATTCGTCAAAGGAGCCCCACTTGGCGGTGATGGCGTCAGCCAGTGCGCCGCTCGGAACGCCACCACCATTGGGCTTCAGGCAGTTCCAGAAAAAGCTGTGGTTCCAGACCTGCGCGGAGTTGTTGTAGACGCCACCCGCCGGAGCCTTCTTGATGATCGCTTCGAGGTCGAGGGCCTCGTATTCGGTGCCCTTGATCAGGTTGTTCAGGTTGGTGACGTAGGCCTGGTGGTGCTTGGCATAGTGGTATTCGAAGGTTTCCTTCGACATGTGCGGGACCAGGGCGTCCATGGCAAACGGCAGTTGCGGAAGTTGATGTTCCATCATTTCTCCTTGAGTTGTTTTACGGGGTTGTTTTGTTCAGCGGGCCGGGGATTTCTACGCCTCAGGTAATGCTGCTTCGCTTTCTACTGAGCTTACCGTTGCCTCCGCTCGACCTCTGTGGAAGGAGACAGTGATCCTGTCGTTTGGTTCCAGCGACTGGCTGTCACGCAGGATTATGCCCTTTTCGTCGGTGACAATGCTGTACCCCCGTGCCAGTACGGCATCCGGGTTGAGGTGGGTAAGGCTGGCGGCAAGGCGGGCGAGATCGCCGGACTTGCTGTTGAGGGTCGCTTGCCATTCGCTATGCAGCTTTGGTGCGAGTTCGCCGAGGCGGCGGGCAATCCGGTGGGTATCGGGGCGAGCCAACAGGAGCCGGCGGTTCAGGCTGGCGAGCGCGTTGCGCCCGCGTGTGCTGGCTTGGGTCAGGCCGTTGTCAAGGCGGCGCTGCAGGTTAAGCAGATTTTTCCTTTGCTCGGCGAGACCTTGCGCCGGGTGCTGCAAACGATGCGCCAGCCAGTCGAGGTGCTGGCTGCGCTGATCAAGGCTTTGCCCGATCCGGCGGCGTAGAGCGAGCCGGTAGTCGGAAAGGCGGGTCATGAGCGCAGATCGTTCCGGTGCGGCAAGTTCGGCCGCTGCCGTTGGGGTAGGGGCGCGCTGATCAGCGGCAAAATCGGCGATGGTGAAGTCGGTCTCGTGGCCGACCCCACTGATCACCGGGATCGAACAGGCGCGGATGGCGCGGGCTACGGCTTCAGCATTGAACGCCCACAGATCTTCAAGGCTGCCACCGCCACGGCAGACAATCAGTACGTCGCACTCCTGCCGTTCGCTGGCGCTACGAATGGCGCCGGCGATCTGCGCCGCGGCGCCTTCGCCCTGTACCGAGGTGGGGTAGAGCACAATGCCGATCTGCGGTGCGCGCCGGCTGAGCGTCGTTAGAACATCTCTCAAAGCGGCGGCTTGTGGCGACGTGACGATGCCGATGCGGCGCGGGAAGATGGGTAACGTGCGCTTACCTTCTTCGGCGAAAAGTCCCTCGCCTTCGAGTTTTTCCTTGAGGCGAAGAAACTGTTCATAGAGATTGCCGACCCCGGCCTTGCGCGCGGCCTCGACATTGAGCTGGAAGTCGCCGCGTGCTTCGTAAAGCGTGACCAGGACACGGGCTTCGATGTGCTGGCCGTTTTCCAGTCGCCAGCCGAGAAGTTGGGCGCGGTTGCGGAACATGACGCAGCGCACCTGGGCCGCTGTGTCCTTCAGGGAGAAATAGACGTGACCGGAGGCCGCATAAGTCAGGTTGGAGACTTCGCCGCTGACCCAGCAGAGGGGAAAGGCCGATTCGAGCCGTTCCCGTGCAAGCCGGTTGAGCATTGAAACCGGAATGACGGGTGCTGTCGGGGCAAGGCTTGCGCCGGATGGAATGGTTTGAGACATGCACTAATTCTACATGCTTGTCAATTCATTCACACCCTGCGAGGGTTTCAGCGCGGGATTGCTCGGCAACCCGTGCGGATCCTGGGGATTTTGTTAACTAATTGATTTGTAACGATTATTTGTTTTGCCTGTTTTTGCTGCAAAGTAAGTAAAGTCCTTTTAAAAACGGTACTTAGGGCTCTGAATCGCGTTCAATCCACAATCTTATCCACAGATTTTGTGGATAAGATTTCCATATTACTTAAGCACAGGGGTTGCCGCTGGCGCCCGCTCAGGCTAAAGTCTATGGCTGAATAAATCCTTAGGGGAAAACGTGTTTTCAATCATTCTGGCGGCCGGATGGCCCATTTGGCCCTTGCTGTTGGCGTCGATTATTGCTGTTGCCCTGATCATCGAGCGACTGGTGACCTTGCGCCGCGCCAAAGTGCTGCCGGCGGGTTTGCTGCAACGTGTGGTTGCCGAGTACCGGCAAAACGGTGTCAGTGAAGCGATGCTGACCAGCCTGGAAGCACAGTCTCCACTCGGTCGCGTACTCGCGGCCGGTTTGCGCAATGTTGGCAGTTCGCGTGAAATCATGCGTGAGTCGATCGAAGAAGCTGGCGGCGTGGTGGCGCATGAGCTTGAGCGCTATCTGACGACGCTCGGCACGATCGCTTCGATCAGTCCGCTGATGGGACTGTTTGGCACCGTGGTCGGCATGATCGAGATTTTCGGTTCGCAGTCGCCGACGGGAACCAACCCGATG
>JANNNT010000690.1:0-2853 GCA_031398685.1 Rhodocyclaceae bacterium
CTCCCCTGCTAAGGGAGCATTCGGGCACAAACCTGAATCGAGGGTTCGAATCCCTCCGTCTCCGCCAGCAATAAACAAAAAACGCCATGATTATATGGCGTTTTTTGTTTTTGTGGCTGGGTTTAATAACTAAAAACTATCAAGCAGAATTGGAGCCAACAATTCTCGCGCGCGCGAGCATATTGACCCAATAAGAAAGCCTCGGCCATCGCTGGTTCGGGTCTTCCTGTTAGAGACCGACGGAGCCATAGTTGCCGACCAACGTCAAATCTGAGCTTCCCCTTGCACTCACTGACGTATAGTATGTACAGAATATTGCACGCTCTGTGCAGAAAAGGAGTCAGCCATGGGAATCTCTGCAAGCGACGTTATCCCGCTATCGCATGCCCGCGCCAATTTTTCTGAGTTGGCAGAGGAAGTCAAAGCCGGCGCCGAGAAGATCATCACCAAGAACGGTGAAAGCTATATCGCCCTGATTGACGCTGGTCGCCTTGACTACTACCACCAACTGGAACGCGAGCGTATCCATTTGCTGCTGATCGACGAGGCCAACAAGGGGCTTGACGATGTAGCGGCCGGTCGGGTGAAGGATGCGCGTAGCGCGATCCAGTCAATCAAACGCCGCCGCGTCGCCTAGTCGGCCGGGACGGTGCGCATGGACCAGAAGCGTGTCGTCAAACTCACGGCGAACTTCGAGCGGAATCTCGAAGACATCGAGCGTTTTCTGACCGAGGCCGAAGCGCCTCAAGCCTACGATGCCTTGCTCGATGATCTGCTGGGCACCGTCATTCCCAACCTCGAACGCTTCCCCGACATGGGGCGTCAAATCCTGTCCAGAGCACCGCGCTCTGTCGAGACCACCAATGCTCTTGACTCACTACGAGCAAAGTTATCGGCACTGACTTCAGACCCCACCGCGCTACGCGAATACATTCTTGTTGATTATCTGCTGCTGTATGCACAGATTGGCGGAATCCTATATCTGCTGGCGATCAGGCACCACCGGCAATTGTCGTTCGATTTCGAGTCCCATTGGGGTTCGGCGTCGCCAACGCAATAGGATCACCGGCCATGAAACAAAACGGGAACCTCCCTGCAGAAGATTTAGTGCATGGGCGAATCAATCTCGTCAAATGCTCCGCCCGAAAACTGCTGAGCCTCTGAAGAATGCCGCCGTTAAATCTTGGCGATTGGTTGATGGCAGTCGAGCAAAAAAACGCCGTCAACGTCCAGTTCAATGCCTGCGTTTATGGGTAAAGTCGTCATATCTTTGACTTGCCGGTAATGGCATCTATGTAGATCAAGCCCTTTGTTTGAACAGCCTTTATCTTTCTGTCAAGCATGTCAGTTAAGCTGAGGAAGCCTTCACTCCTCTGGTAGCCGAAAATCCGGCACCAGCGACGGTTAACATCGACATGACGCGCATAGCGATCAGCGAGCATGATGCCCACTCCGGCATTGCTCAGAATGGCGTTCAGGCGGTTTCTTTCCTCGGTCGCCTCGATTTCAACCTGTTTCCGTCGAACAACCTCACAGCGCAACCGGAGTTGGAAACGGAAAGCAAATAATGCAACCACGACAAAAGCCAGAAAAACCGCAATCCACGGGACGTCTGTTATCTGCTGCTGGAGGAATGTGGTCAACGGATCCTGGGCTTGCGCTCCAGCGCTGAACGCCAGCAGCGAAGCGAATGTGACGCACGCCGTCCAAGAAAAGCATCACGCACGGGCAAGTGATGAAAACCGGGATAGGAGTAGACTGTCATGCCATAAAGATAAGACGCGCTAATAAACCGGGGGCGAATCAAGAAAGACTTGGCGCGCTTACATTTTCAGGCGTGATGCGATCCCTGATCAGAATCCATTACACTCGGCCTCCATTGATCAGATGCGCTGAGATTTTCACATCTCAGGTCGGCGTGTCGAATAACCCACCAAGCAACCCGCCAGCTGGTAAATCTGCGTAACACAAGACACGAGCTTATGCGCACGAAACTACCTCCGAATTACCTTGCGGGTTATCCAGTCGCACTGGCAGAGCAAGTGCGGCAGTTGATCGAACAAAACCGTCTGGCTGACCTTCTGCTGAAGAAGTACCCGCTGGCGCACACCGTGCGCACGGACAAGGCGCTCTACGATTACGTGCAGGATCTCAAAGGCACTTATCTGCGTAATGCCGGACAGCTTAGCCTGGTGGCGTTTGACAGCACCATGCATGTCATGCAGCACGCACTGGGTACGCACACCAGCCTGTCGCGGGTACAGGGCACAAAGCTCAAATCCAAACGTGAGATCCGTGTCGCAGCGGTATTCAAGGCGATGCCGCCTGAATTCCTGCGCATGATCGTTGTTCATGAACTTGCGCACGTCAAGGAGCGCGAGCACGACAAGGCGTTTTATCAGCTGTGTCGGCACATGGAAGCTGACTATCATCAACTGGAGTTTGATCTGCGCGCCTACCTCAGCTACCTCGACGCGTCGGGCCGGCCGCTGTGGACACCCGGCCCGCAAGACACGTAGGCTCAAGCAACGCCCTGGCGCGTCAATCCTCCAGCGTGCGAACTTTCACTGTCTTACCCTTTACCTTGCCTGTCGACAACTTCCTTACGGCTTCCTGGGCAATGTCGCGCGCGATGGCCACATAGGTGGATTGATCGGTCACCGTGATTTTGCCGACTTGCTCGCGGGTGAATTTGCGGGCGATTCCCTCTTCACCGGTAAGCGCGCCCAGCACGTCGCCGGCACGGATTTTTTCCCTGCGCCCGCCGAGAATCTGGAGCGTCACCATCGGCGGCACCAGCGGCGAGTCATTGCCGTCCTGCAGCGAGCCCAGACCATGCCACTCCGGTTCGTT